>NZ_JAOSIS010000004.1:0-38348 GCF_030586915.1 'Vigna radiata' phytoplasma | reverse complement strand
GACCCAATATGAACCATGGAATGTTTACACTTGGGACAAAATTAAAAAAATGCGTAATTATAAGGGAAATCCCGATATTACCATTAATAGATTTATATTCCAAGGTCGTACCCATCTAACTGACCGTTTAAAAGTGGAACGTTGTGAGCACTGCGATAAAACAACCCAACTACAAATTCATCACATTGGTACGGTCCGCAATGCGCACCGCCAAAGTATCATGAATAAAAGAACAAAGGTACTGTGTAAAGATTGTCACCGAAAGGTAACCAATCAACAAATACACGATATCAGAAACAAGAACAATAGGAATAAATAGCTAATCAACCGCGAGGAGAAATTAGTTCTCGAAAGAGAGTAAATTATGGAAAGCCGGATGCTGGGAAACTTGCTTGTCCGGTTTGGACGGGGGCTGATTGTAAATAAAACAGCAAGGATAAATCGCTGAATAAAACGCAATTAATCTATCCGTATATAGATGTTCGTGATTTAGATATAGATTTTTTAGCTTTTTCAGCTCATAAAATATATGGCCCTTTTGGGATTGGTATTTTATTCAGTAAACAAAAATTATTAGAACGATTATCTCCTCCTATTGTGGGCGGAGGTAATGTTTGCGAAGTCAATCATAATAATTTTATGTTTAATGAATTACCAAATAAATTTGAACCAGGTACATTAAATATTGGCGCTATTTTAGCTTTACAAAAAAGTTTGAATTTTATTACAACAATAGGAATAAATCGAATACAACAATATACTAGTAATATTATTAAAAAAATCCATATTTTTTTAAAATTAATGCCTCAAATTATAGTTTTTAATCCTCAATCTACAAATATGATTTTATTTAATTTTAAATATATTCATGCTCATGATATAGAAAATTTTTTAAATAATCATAATATTTATGTGCGAACCGGTAAACATTGTGCCAATTTAATTATGAAAAAAATTAATCAAATTAGTACTATTAGAATTTCAGCAGGTATTTATAATAATGATAAAGATATTAACTATTTAATTTCTGTTTTAAAAAAAATTAAAGATTTAAATAGTATTATATAATTTTTTATAGTAATAAGAATATAATTTTAAGAAATTACGTTTTAGTTACATGCGATAACACTTTATTACAAAAATAAAACTAATTTTATTACTGAAAGAAAGAGGTAAATGTTGATTTATTTAAAAGATAAAGATAAAAAAATTATGATATATCATTTGAATAATCCTCAAAACCAAGGTCTATTAGATGATCCTAATTATTCATATTTTCGTTACCAAAATAATTATTGCGGTGATGCGATAGAATTACAACTTTATATTATTAATCACGAATTACAAAATATTCGCCATAATACTCAAGCTTGCGCAATTTGTTGTATTTCAGCGAGTATTATGTCTATAATTGTTAAACAACAAAAAATTAAAAACATATTATTTAAAATTAAAAATTTTTTATCTATGTTAAATCAACAAAAATTTGATTTTAATGAAATTAACGAAGAATTGCAAATTTTTAAATTTTTTTGTGATAATCCTGGAAAAATTACTTGTATTAGTTTACCTTGGCAAGCTTTAAAAAAAGCTATAGAATCTCTTGGATATTAAAAAAATAATATCAAAAATTATCTTTTCGGATTAATTATCATAACTATATGGTAAATGACAAGGGATATACATTATTCCTGGAATAACTATATTAGATAATGTCAAAGGATAATGATCATCGTAATAATAGTGAATTTCATTGCCAGTAGAAGTTATTTCTTTTTTTAATTGCATTGTATTTTCTAAATAAGTGTATTCGAAAATATGTTGATTAGGCCATATTTCTTTAACTAAATTGCCATTAAATTCGTCAAATTCTTGAATATAACCATGAGGAAAAATTATTTTAACAATATTTTTACACATATCATTGTCTGAATATATTATTTCAGTATTTTTTGTGATTCCATTGTTATCAGTAATTTTAATAATTTTATAATTTTTTGTTTCATCTATTTCAACTATAGAATTATCAGGTAATTGTTTCATTTTAAGCGAATTATTTTCTGTATTTATATTTAATAAATATTCTGTTTTGATTATGTTATCTTTTGTTTTTATTTGGATCGGTAATAAATTATTATCATATTTTATAATAGTACCATCAGGTAAAATTTCTTGTTCTAATTTAAAAAAATAATTTTTATGCATTTTGTGAATTCTATATTTTCGAATAAATTTATCTATTAAATTATCTTGATCTAAAAAAAATAAATAAAAACCATAATATTTACGTTGTTCGCCATTTGGAAAAATGATCTTTTGTATTGTTTTAGTTTTAGGATTATATTCGCGAATATATTTATTAGAAATTTCTTGAATAACATCTTTTTTATAATATCTAGTTATACCATTAGCAAAAGTTTCTTGGATTTTATGATATTTATAAGTTTTTTGTTTTTTTTCAGGAAATTTTTCTTGTAATAAATATTTATCATATTTATAATCTTTATTTGGTAAAATTATTTCTATTTTTTTATCATTATGATCATATTTCTTAATAATCCCATTAGAATTGATTTTACGAAATAAACGTTTTTGATCATCATATTCGTGAATATTGCCATCTAAAAAAATTTTTTTTTTAAAATTGTCTAAATGATCCAAATTAATAATATCATCAGATACATGATTATAATCGTATCCAGTGATCATATCTTTTGAATTAAATTTTTTATGTACCAATTCTCCTGTAATAGGATCATATTCTTTAATATTGCCTTGTTGATCAATAATTTTAATAATTTTAATTATGCGATCTCCTTCATTAATGGGTATATTTTCTGATATTCTAAAATCTAAATGATTATTTAATGTGGTAACAATGTCATAATCTTTTTTCGTATAATAAAAATGATCAAATAAATAAATTAATAGTAATGCCAACAATAATAAACATATAAATTTAATTTTTGTTAATTTTAACAAATATTAAAATCCCCTTTTTAAATTAAATATTATTTTTTAATCATTTAAAATAAAAATTAAATTACAAATGATAATGAAATACTTAAATAAATTTTTTTTAATTATTAAAAAAAATATTACTTAGAATATTTTTTTAAAATAATTTTAATATTAAAATATCAAAAAAAACTTCTTCATTTCTATTAATATTTCTTAATTTTTTTGATTCAATGATTAAAAATTTTTAATCCTTTTTTAATTTTTTTAATAATTTTAAAAATGATTTTTAATAAAATAATAATTTTCTATTTAATAATTTGTTGTTTTGATCTTTATAAAAAAATAATGTAAAATATTTATGATTTATAAATTGTTCTATTTTAATAACTTTATATAATTTTTCATTTAATACAGATTTTAAAATATTTCTAAAAATGTTTATTTAGGATATTTTTTCTAATTATTTTCCAATTAGATTAAAATTTCTGTTGTTAGTTAATTATGTTTTTTAAATATAAAAAAATAGAATAATTTTTATTTATTCTCGAATCTTTTTAAATTTATTATTCTTTCAATAAGACCAATAATATAAATATAAATAAAATAATTTTAATTTCGTTTTTGTTACTTTTTGAATGGAGGATTTTGATAAAAACAAAATGAAAATAATTTAATATTAATATTAGAATATTTTGCGAAAATTATAAATAAAATTTATCATTTTTTAAAGGCAAAAATAAATAATTTATATATAACATTGATATTATAACAAATCTAATTTAAAACAAATAAATTCTAAATTATTTTTGATATAGTTAATGTTATAATATTTGGTCAAATATTTATTTAATTATTAATGATTCTATTTCTGCAATTTCTTTAGGAATTTTAGCAGATAAATTAATATTTCCTTGTTTTTTTACAATAATATTATCTTCAATTCGAATTCCCAAATTTAAATGTTCAATATATAAACCAGGTTCAATAGAAATAACGCTATTTTCTCCAATAGGTTCTTCTGGATTTATACCTAAAACATCATGCGTATCCAAACCTAAATAATGACTAATACTATGATAAAAATAATTTTCAATTTTTTCTACAAATCCAAGTTTTAGCATACCTTGAGCTAGAATTTGTTTTCCGTATCTATTTAAATCTTGCATACTATGTTCAGGTTTAACCCAATTAATTAATGTTTTATTAGTGTTTAAAACTAAATCATAAATTTGATTTTGTATAGATGTAAATTTATGTTTTAAAGGAAAACAACGAGTAATGTCTGAAGAATAATTATTGATTACTACTCCTGCATCCATTAAACAAATATCTTCATCATTTAATTTAGAATTATTTTTGTTATAATGCAAAATTAAAGCGTTTTTTCCCGAAGCAACAATAGTTTCAAAAGCATTTTTAGCTTTTTGCATTTCTAAAAAATAATGAAAATGAGCTGATATTTCAAATTCATATTGACATTTTTTTAAATTATTAAATGTATATATTAAAGAATGATAATGTATGTCAATGGCATGCTTAATATAATTAATTTCTTCATTATTTTTTTGTTTACGCAAATTTAATAAAATTGGAGAACTGTTGGCTATTTCGATCCAAGGCCAAGAACTTAAAAATTTATAAACTTGTTCATAACCCCAGCAATAATATGTTTTATGATAATACGGGATATCAAAATAAACTTTCGGTGACAATGATTTAAATTCACAAATTTGTTTATTAAGCCAAACATTAAAATCTTTCATTTCATAAATATTATTACATGAAATTTTTGATATATTATTTATTTGTTCTTTATTTAATTGATCATCATTCCATAATTTATGAATAGGATTTATGTTAGGTATAAATAAAAATGTTTTTTGCATTGATGATTTTTTTATAAGAATTAAAATGCTACCATCTTGTTGAATTCCTGTTAAATAGTAAAAATTTTTATTAACTTCGAATGGAAATAATTGATCCCCACTTTTATAATGTGAATGACCTGAATAAAATAAAGCTATAGAATTGTCATTTATACATTTAAAAAAACGATTACGATTATTAGAAAACATATATTACAAAAACCTCTACAAAAAATATTTATTTAAAATATTTAATAATTATTTAATTAACTAATTAATAAAAAATATTTTATTTTTATTTTTAAAAATAAAATTTTCTAAATGCATAAAATTAATTTATTTATAATAATAAATTCGCTAAATTATTTGAATTATTTTTTTAATCTTTTTTATATAGTTATAAAAAACTATTATTCATTATATTTAATTATTATAAATTAATTTTTTTAATTAAATTTAAAAATTATTTTAGATAACCAATAAGAAAATTAATTTAATAACGTGAAAGGAAAATGGTTAAATAAACTTAAAAAATATGTTTAATATTAAAAAAAAATTTAAAATTATTTTCGTTATGTTTGCACTTTTATGGTCATTAATCATAATTTTTATTATTGGCCATCGTTTGGTATATAAAACAAAAGAAAAACAAACATCGAATTATGATAATTATTCTTATCGAAGGATCTATGATCAAGATTTGGAAAATCGTAAATTAGTTGAAAAATTAGCTTATCTAGGATTTGAACATTTTAAAATAGGATTAAAAGATGAAAATTTACGCGAACAATATAACCAGTTGGCTAATGATGAAACTTTGAACATAACACAAATTGAAGAAAAAATTTTTAATAGATCATTAAACACTGCAGAAACATTTTTGATACAAAGCACTATTGATTTTTTATCTAAAAAAATAAATAAAACAATAATATTGAAAATCAGAGTAATTAAACCATCTACAAGTTTTTTAGCAGAAGTAAAGTCTTTATATGAGATATCAAATAATTCCATTATTACATTAGATATGCAAAATTATAACAATCAACATTTTTATATTAAACATTCGAGTGACACTCCTGGGGATGGTTATTGTTTTTTTCATGCACTCAAATACTTATTAGATCAATCTGTTCCTGATTGGTTAGATAAAATTTGCAAAGAATTAAATGAAGTGAAATTATCATTTTCAAAAAAATAAAAACACAAAAACTTATTGTCTACCCGGAATATTTTGTTCAAATGGGTGATATATCAGGAGAAATGGCAAAAATATGAACAATATGAACAAAAAAAAAACAATTACAATATATTTATCCAAATAGTATTGATTTGGTTCTTAATTATATTAAGTTATTTTATAATATTTTTTTTTCCAATATCAAAAAAAATTTCTAAAATTCCTTTTATGCATATACCTGATAATTCAGAATCTAAATCTATGTCTTTTAATTTGATTAATATAATAAAAGAGAAAACATCTTTGTATCGTTTTTTGATTAAATTGCCTTATTATTTAGTAGGATCTTGCAAATTAGAAATTGACAAAGCTTTAAAAGAAAATTTTGTTTATGAACAAAATTCCAATATTGAATTTAATAAAAGTGATGGATTAATCACAATTCATAATGTGGAAAAAATATTAAATCATAACATTTTAATAGGAGAAACTTTTATTCCATTAAAATTTGGTTTTCGGAAAAATAGAGAACATTATGCATTTACTTTTCAAATTTATTTTATCGCATATAAATTAAGTTATAGTGATGATTATGATTATCGCATAAAAGTTAGAAAAAAATAAAATTAACTTAATATTTTTTAGTTTTAATAAACCAAAAATAAAGTTTTAAATTTATTTTATTTATTTTTAATCATTATATATTTAATTTTTTTATATTTATGAAAAAAATAATAAAAAATCTTAATAATTATATTTTATTTTGAAATTATTAGTTATTATATTAATTGATTAATAAGTTGTAATTAAGTTTCATTAATTAAATAAAAATTTGTAAATTGTTATTAATTTTTTATCTATCTTTATATTATTAAATTTTTAATATATCCAATTCATTATTAAAAAATATTTTTTAGTCATAAAATTATTTTCAAATGGGAGAAAGATTTTTAAGATGTATTATCAAAAACAATTCAATAATAAAAATAAAAAACATAATAATTTGATATTTAATATTTTATTTAAAACGACAATTTGTTTAATTTTTGTTTTTAAAATACTAAAATTTTCTAATTTTTATTTATTAGGATATCATAATACTAATCTATATGTTAATGTTAAAAACGCTATGGAACCTCAAAAAGCTAAAGCGAACATCATCATTACACATGATATCGGAGAAAGTTCTCAAGAATATGAAAGATTAACTAATTTTCTAAACGCAAATAATTATAATACTATAACATATGATTTAAGAAATCATGGTCAAAGTATACAAAATCACGATAATTTAGGAGATATCGAAGATGACAAAATTTTTATAAATGATTTGCATAAAATTATAACGTTTTTAAAAAGACAAAACAATTTAAAAATCTTTTTATTAGGTCATTCATTAGGAAGTATTATTAATAATTGCTACGTTTATAAATTCCAAGATATAGATGGAGTTATAAATACCGCTACATATTCAAAAATTTTGAACAAAACTAAAAAAATTTTAGAATCAAAGAGCATTAATCAAAATGAAAAAATTATCATCATGGATAATTATGCCGAATCCGAAAGATTAACTTTAAGATTAGAAGAAATTAGTAATAGAATTACTACTGTTACAACTAGATTTATCTATAATACTATGATTTTAATGATTACACAATTTCAAAAAAATTTAATTAATTATGAATTCTACTATCCTAAACCTATTTTATTATTACACGGAAAAAAAGATAATATTATTGATTATACACATAGTAAAGAGTTATTTGAATTAATCAAAAGTCCTGATAAAACTTTAAAATTATATTCCACAAGTAATCATAATTTATTAAATAATAATTTTTATACTTCAATATATAAAGATATTTTAGAATGGTTAAATAATCGAATATCTATATAAAAATAAAACTACTCTGAATATAAATTAAAAAGAGAGATCATAATTTAATGACAATTTTTAACAATTGTCATAAAAAAATGATCTCTCTATTATGATTATAATCTATTTTTTTAAAAATTTTTATAATATTTTCCTAAAATTTACTTTATTTTTTATGAATTATCTTTTTTATTTTTTTCCGGATCAAGGCTACGCCAAGTTTTTCGAATTTCTTCAAGAGATGTTATATAATTATCTTCGTTATTGTTGTCAATATTAGCATTTGATTCATTTTTTATCACAAATAAAATAATAAATAATATTAATAAAAAAGTAACACGACTTATCAATTTAATATACATTTAAGATGACTCCTGAAAAAATAAAATTTTTAAAAAACGCTTACTTTAGTATACTAAAAATATTTAAAAAAAACTACCTTAATTACTTTTATATTCATTTTTAATAAAAATTAATCGAAAAATCTATTTATTGGATATATTTTGTTAAATTTTATTTTTTATAAGTAAAAATACTAAAAATAAATTATATAATTATTATATTACATCTCTATTTAGATATGTTATATATAACTTAAATCATCATAAAATATGCCTATAATTTTATGACTTGACAAAAAACTTCGGCAAATTAATAAAAAATTATTTGAAAACTATCCAGCAACATTATTTCCTAAATAATAAATAAAAGAAAAAATAATCGATAAAATTAAAAACAAGAAATCACTAATTAAAAAAATTTTTTATAGTTTGTAATTAATAACAAAAAAATAATTTTTTAAATAGTAAAATGCATAACATTAATTAATGTGCGAAAAACAAGATATTATTGATATATAATTGCCATAAATTACAAAAAGCAATCCTATAACTAAAATAAATTATTATACAAAACCAAAATTTAAATATTACAATATTGAGCTTAATTAATCATATCTTTAGTTATCTTAATACATTATAGATTTAATAATTTATATTAATTAATCTTAAAAACTTAAAAAAAGATAATACTATATAGAATAAAAAAATAAATTGCATCAAGTAATAATTAATTTTATAAAAATAAAAAGGAGAAAAAAATATTTTATGATAATCTCTAATTTTATCAAAACTATTATGAAAAAGGATTTGCAACAAAATAAAATATCTGAAATTATCACTCGTTTTCCTCCTGAACCAAACGGTTTTTTACATTTAGGACATGCTAGAGCTATCATTATTAATTTTGAATTAGCCAAATTATTTCAAGGAAAAACATATTTAAGGTATGATGATACTAATCCAATACGTGAGAAATCTATTTATATTGAAAATATTCAAAAAGATATAAATTGGTTAGGTTATAAACCGGATAAAATTTTTTTTACCTCAGATTATTTCGAAATAATATATCAAAAAGCTATTTTATTAATACAAAAAAACAAAGCTTTCGTAGATGATTTAAACACAGAAGAGTTAAAAAAAACAAGAGAAATGCAACAATGTTCTCCTTATCGAAATCGATCTATATCAGAAAACTTAAAACTATTTATTCAAATGGCTCAAGGTAAATTCCAAATAGGAGCAAAAGTATTAAGAGCGAAAATTGATATGTCTAGCCCAAATATTAATTTAAGAGATCCAGTTTTATATAGAATTTTGAATACTAAAAGTTTAAAACAACAACATTATTATATTTATCCTACTTATGATTTTGCTCATCCTTTAGCTGATTCTGTGGAAAAAATTACCCATTCACTATGCTCTTTAGAATTCGAAGATCATCGTCCGCTTTATAATTGGATTATTAAAGAAACCGAAATGATTCACATTCCGCAACAAATTGAATTTGGTCGATTAAATATTGTTGGTACTTGTTTAAGCAAAAGAATTCTGAAATTATTAGTTGATTATAATTTAGTACAAGGTTGGGATGATCCACGTATGCCAACTTTAATAGGTTTGAGAAATCGTGGATTAACTCCTTTGGCAATTAAAAATTTTATTATAGAAGCTGGTCTTTCCAAAATAAATAGTAATATTGATAAAAATATGTTAGACGCCTGTTTAAGAAACGATTTACAATTAAAAACTAAAACTATAATCGCTATTATCAAACCTTTAAAAATAACTATTACCAATTATCCTGAAAATAAAATAGAATATCGCGAAATACCTTATTATAAAAATAATGAACAAACCAAAAGAAAAGTTTTTTTTTCACGTAATATTTATATAGAACATAGCGATTTTGAAATAAATAAACCTAATAAAGATTTTAAAAGATTATTTTTAAATGGAGAAGTTAGACTTTTATATTTTTACTTTATTAAAGCTTATAAAATAATAACTAATGAATCCGGAGAAATTATAGAAATTTTAGCGACTTACGATCCAATCACTAAAAGTGGTAGTGGTTTTAACCAACGTAAACCTAATGGTACTATTCATTTCCTAACTATTGAGAATTCTTCAGAAGCAACTTTTAATTTTTATCAAGATTTATTATTAAAGAATACCTATGAATTAAATAAGCAAAAACCTGAAGAAATTAAATTTTTTTTTAATTTTAACTCTTGGGTACAAAAAAAAGGTTTTATAGAAAATACTTTAGATTTTAAAAATAATTTAGAAAAATTTCAATTTATTAGACATGGTTTTTTCAATTTAGAACACAAAAATAATCAAATAAGAAATTTTAATGAAATTGTAGCTTTAAAAAAAAATATAAAATATTAAATTTTAATTTAAAATAAATTAACAAAATTTTAATAATTATTTAAAAAAACTCCCAGAAAATATATATTATAAATTCTGAGAGTTTTTTTCATTGAATAAAAACTATTATGTCATATTTGAGATAGTAAGTGCTACTATACCTGGTGTTTGAGCTGCTAATTTTAAAAGCATGCCAAAATTATAAGTCAAAATTAATTGAGTCAAAGCTTCAACAATATCTCTACAACAATTAGATAAAAGTTGATTCCACGTTTCTATATCTTTTAAATTATTTACTTGAATCGTTGATAAATATGAATCATGTGAACTTGATGTTATAATATCTTTTGCGCTTGCCGCAATATTATGTAATTGAGTGATATCATCAGTATCAGAGTAAAAGGTATTTTGATTTATTGAAACTAAATTATCTAAAGATTGACAACAAACTGCTTCTTCAAGTTCTGAAATTGAATTTACAACAGGTTTAGATGCGCTTAATTTATTATTATATTGATAAAAAATTTTCAATAATTTTAATTTTTGTTCATTATTGAGATCGTTAATATCTTGATTAGTTAAAGCTACCGAATCCGATAACATGGCACTGTTATTCATTAAATGAGCTAATAAAATATTATTATTCATTATAATATAGCATAACGCTACAAATAATAATGATAATAAACCGGGAATAAACCTTAGTTGTTTAATTTTATTTTTCAAAATATTTTATCCCCCTTATAATATTCTGATATTTAATTTATAGTAAAACAACATTGGTGTTCATGATTATTGTAACATATTTTGATATTATTGAAAAATTATAATTAATTTTAATTATTTTAATAGTAAATAACTATTATAACTCTCCCCTTTTATACTACGATCTGATGTTGTGCTAAGCGAAAAATCTAATAATAATGGATTTTCGGAAGAAGATTTTATAATATAAAATTTATTGTTTCCATTTGTTGTATCCAAGTATTTTAAACTTTTATTAAAATCCTTTATATAATCATATTTTTGTTTATTCGTTGGTTCATTGAATCTCTTATAAGAGTTGGAACCAAGTAAAATAATAATTAAAATAAATAATAATAATAAAATTGCAATTTTAATCAATGTTTTTCTTTTAATCACATATTCTTTTTCCATTTTTACATCCTATCATGTTTATATTAAATATTTATATTAATTATTTTTATTAAAATGTATAATTTTTAACTTTTTATTTAAAGAAAATTTAAAGTAATTAAATAGTTTTAAGAAATTATTTTTTTTCAAATTAACAGCGATTCTCATAATGACAATTAATTCTAACAAACATTTATATTTTCGTCAATATTATTAATTTAATTAAGATTAAAAAATTTTCAAAAAATAAAAAAGATCAACTTAAAGTTGATCTTAGTAATTTTTGATTATTTGTTTTAACTTTAAATTAAATAAATTGAAAAAAGTTATTTTAGCAAATTATAAAATACTTTTAAACCTAAAAAAGGTGCTGTAGTAGTTAATTTTTCTTCAATTCGTAATAATCGATTGTATTTAGTAACACGATCTGTACGACAAAGAGAACCTGTTTTTATTTGACCCACATTAGTAGCAACAGATAAATCAGCAATAAAATCATCTTCAGTTTCACCGCTGCGATGAGAAATAATTGCTGTAAAACCAGCTTTTTTAGCCATTTCAATTGCTTCTAAAGTTTCTGTTAAAGTTCCTATTTGATTTAATTTGATTAAAATGGAATTAGCAATATTATTTTCAATTCCTTTTTGTAATTTATTGATATTAGTTACAAACAAATCATCTCCAACTATTTGTAATTTTGTTCTTAATTTTTTAGTTAATAATTTCCAACCTTCCCAATCGTTTTCGTCCAAAGCATCTTCGATAGAAATTATCGGGTATTTTTTCACTAAATTATCAAAATAATCCACTAATTCTAAGCTAGTTAAATAACATTTATGCCCTTTTTCTCCTGATAAAACATATTTTTTATTTTTTTTATCAAAAAATTCAGAAGCAGCTATATCCATACTGATATATATATCTTTACCAGATTGGTAACCGGCATTATGAATAGCTTCTAAAATGATTTTAAGAGCTTCTTCATTTGAATTTAAATTGGGGGCATATCCTCCTTCGTCTCCGACATTTGTATTTAATTTTTTTGACTTTAAAATTTTACCTAAATGATGAAATATTTCTGAACCGTATCTTAAAGCTTCTTTAAAATTAGGAGCGCCTACAGGTAAAATCATAAATTCTTGAAAATCAATATTATTATCAGCATGTGAACCGCCATTAATTATATTCATCATAGGAACAGGCATTTGTTTTGGTTGTATACCGCCTAAATAATCATATAATTCCATATTAAAATAATTAGCTCCGGCTCGCGCACAAGCTAAAGAAACTCCAAGGATAGCATTAGCGCCTAATTTACTTTTATTAGGTGTACCATCTAAAGCTATTAATTTTTTAATATAGATAGAATATTTGCGTTTCAATATCAAAATTGGTATTTTTGATATCTATTACAAACAGCCCCCATCTAAACCGGACAAGCAAGTTTCCAAGCATCCGGCTTGCCATAATTTACCTTCTTACGAAGACTAACTTAATGTCACCACTGGTTAGTTGTTGATTATAATCGTCCTGTAGCACTTTAATGGATATTGCACAATAAATTACTGACTTCTTTCGCCCTATAAAGGTCGTTAACCTTCATCTTGGGAGGGCGATTAACTTAATTATTCCAAATTAAGTTTTACTCCTCCGACTACTAAAAAGTCGCTTTATCCTTGAGCCTAATGACTTTTATTTCATTATTAGTTAATTTAATAACTAGCTTTTAGGATTCTCCAAGTTACTCTAAATATCTACCTTGATTCCTTAGGTGAATTAACCATTTTACTAATGGTGAGATTCCAGGTTTACTTTCGTTGATAAATATCCTACACAATTGATAAATGTTGATAGTTTCTGGACTGTTTGGTGTTAGTAATTTGCAAACAGGTTAGCTTATTACATCTTCTTTTTTTCTTAGGCCCTTTCAAGCTTATCCTTAGAATCATTCGGTGGCGGTATCTTTTTGACTAACTACTTCATCGTAATCCGCTTTTAAGAACTGCTATAATTCTTTATTGTTTCCTTTAAAGAACCGTTCTTAGCCTTTCAGTGTTTATCGCACTGGTGATTGGTTAAATCACAAGATATTTAGGCTTCTTTGGCGCCCTCAATTAACGCTTGATTATTTACAGGCATACCTATAATTTTTGAAGAAATAATATTTTGAATATTTTTAATTGCTTTTAATACACCTTTACCTAAAAATCTTTGAACATCATTATCTCTTAATTCAAGAGCTTCGTGTTCCCCTGTAGAAGCTCCGGAAGGAACTGAAGCTCTTCCGAATGCACCAGAAACTGTAAATACTTCTACTTCGACAGTGGGATTTCCTCTTGAATCTAAAAATAAGGATAGAATATTTGCGTTTCAATAACCCGATTTATATTTCGATTATCTATTACAAAAAAGCCCCCTTCTAAACCGGACAAGCAAGTTTCCAAGCATCCGGCTTGCCATAATTTATCCTCTTTTGAGTACTAACTTTGTGTCACCACTAATTAGTTGTTTATCCTTATCATTCTATATTGATGTTATGTATTTGTTGATTAAATAAAGGTCATTGACTTATTTATGGTGGTATTGTTTAATTTTTAGGATTTCCAATACCGTATATAGTTTTTAACTATCAATATTCCCATTCGACATTCCTTATGGACCGTGATATGATTGAACGTTTGATAGTAGTTGTTGAGTTATATTATTAATCCAGCGTTTTAAGTTCTGGTTGAACATTTAATGAACAATCTTGAATGATATTCAATGTTCGCCAAAGTTTAGTTTCTGGATCAAAAATAGTTGTTGACATAAACACCAATTCCCTTATTATCATTGAATAAACAATAAATTACTGACTTCTTTCGCCCTATAAAAGCCGTTAACCTTCATCTTGGGAGGGCGATTAACTTAATTATTCCAAATTAAGTTTTACTCCTCCGACTACTAAAAAGTCGCTTTATCCTTGAGCCTAATGACTTTTATTTCATTATTAGTTAATTTAATAACTAGCTTTTAGGATTCTCCAAGTTACTCTAAATATCGACCTTAATCCGTTAGGGGAAGTGACCATTTACTAATGGTGAGATTCCAGGTTTTTAACTAATAAACTATCCAATACGTAAAGTTTATATTGATAGATTCTGGACTGTTCGGTTATTACAGTAGCTTGTTGAAACAGGTTAAATTACATCTTCTTAGCTTCTTAGGCCATTTCAGGCTTATCCATGGGATTATTAGGTGGCGGAATCTTTTTGACTAACTACTTCGTCGCAACCCGCTTTTAAGAACTGCTGTAATTCACTATTCTTTCGTTTAATGAACCATTCTTATCCTTTCAGTGTTTTTCTGCACTGGTTATTGGTTAGATAACGCGATATTTAGGCCTCTTTGGCGCCCCTTCACGAGCAATAATATTTTTAATAAAAGGCATTTCCTTATAAACTCCTTAGATATTATTTAATATTTTAATTTTTAATAATAAATAAATAAAATTTATCAATTAATCGATTTATTTTATTTTTTTGATAAAATTAAACTTTTTCCAGTCATTTCCTGAGGTTTATTTAATTTTAATAATTGCAATAAAGTTGGGGCTACATCACATAAAGCTCCTGATCGCAAAGTTAAAGAATTATCGGTTATAATAATAGGTACTAAATTTGTAGTGTGAGCTGTATGTTGATTTCCATATTCATCACACATCTGTTCTGCATTACCATGATCTGCTACAATAACAGCTGTTCCGCCTACGGATGAAATAGTTTCTGTTACTATATTTAAACATTTATCTACAACTTCTATTGCTTTAATAGTGGCGTTTAAAGATCCTGTATGTCCTACCATATCAGGATTCGCAAAATTTAAAATCATAGTATCAAAATTACCTGTTAATATTGCTTTTTTAGCTTCTGCAGCAACTTGAAAAGCACTCATTTCAGGTTTCTGATCGTAAGTATCTACTTTAGGAGAAGGAATTAATATTTTTTTTATATTAGGTAAATTTTTTTCTTTACCCCCGTCAAAAAATAATGTTACATGGGGATATTTTTCTGTTTCAGCAATTCTTAATTGTGTTAACCCATGTTTATAAATAACTTCGCTATAAATATTTTTTAATTCATTTTGCTCAAAAGCAACACATCCCTTTACTAAATGAGAATAATAACTATTTGTAACTAATAAAATATTTTTAATTATTTTTTTTGGTTTGAAAATTGTTTTATTTGGTGTTTGAAAATGATTAATTTGCAAAGGATTAGATAAAGCTACAGCTAATCTTACTGCTCGATCTGGTCTAAAATTAACAAAAATAATCCCATCATCATCATTAATTAAACTTTGGGTATTGCAAATAAAAGGAGGAATAAATTCATCAGTAATACCTTGATTGTAGGCACTTTGAATCCCCTCTAAAGGTTCATAAATAGGTGTATCACCTGAAATTAACATATTATAAACCTTATTTAAACGTTCCCAATTATTATCTATATAGATAGAATATTTGCGTTTCAATATCAAAATTCGTATTTTTGATATCTATTACAAACAGCCCCCATCTAAACCGGACAAGCAAGTTTCCAAGCATCCGGCTTGCCATAATTTATCCTCTTTTGAGCACTAATTTGGTGTCCATCACTTAATTAGTTGCAATAAATTACTGACTTCTTTCGCCCTATAAAAGCCGTTAACCTTCATCTTGGGAGGGCGATTAACTTAATTATTCCAAATTAAGTTTTACTCCTCCGACTACTAAAAAGTCGCTTTATCCTTGAGCCTAATGACTTTTATTTCATTATTAGTTAATTTAATAACTAGCTTTTAGGATTCTCCAAGTTACTCTAAATCTCGACCTTAATCCGTTAGGGGAAGTGACCATTTACTAATGGTGAGATTCCAGGTTTTTAATTGATAAACTATCCAATACGGATCAAGTATATTGATAGTCTCTGGACTGCTCGTTTATAGTAGTTTATGAGACAGGTTAGCTTATTACATCTTCTTATCTTCTTAGGCCCTTTCAGGCTTATCCATGGGATTATTAGGTGGCGGAATCTTTTTGACTAACTGACTTCGTCGCAACCCGCTTTTAAGAACTGCTGTAATTCCTTATTGTTTCCTTTAAGGAACCATTCTTATCCTTTCAGTGTTTATCTGCACTGGTGATTGGTTAAATCACTCGATATTTAGGCCTCTTTGGCGCCCCGATCCATAGAATAATATCTTCCAGATATAGAACCAATTTTAAAACCTAATTCTATTAAAAGTTTTATATAACTTAAACCTGATTGGGGAGATGTATCTCTTCCATCCGTAAAAGCATGTAAAAAAGTATTTTTATTTAAATTATGTTGTTTTATTAATATATGGATAGAACATTTGCGTTTAAAATCAGGATGTACCTTCCTGATATCTATTACAAACAGCCCCCATCTAAACCGGACAAGCAAGTTTCCAAGCATCCGGCTTGCCATAATTTACCTTCTTACGAAGACTAACTTAATGTCACCACTGGTTAGTTGTTGATTATAATCGCCCTGTAACACTTTATGATATTGCACAATAAATTACTGACTTCTTTCGCCCTATAAAGGTCGTTAACCTTCATCTTGGGAGGGCGATTAACTTAATTATTCCAAATTAAGTTTTACTCCTCCGACTACTAAAAAGTCGCTTTATCCTTGAGCCTAATGACTTTTATTTCATTATTAGTTAATTTAATAACTAGCTTTTAGGATTCTCCAAGTTACTCTAAATATCTACCTTAATCCGTTAGGGGAAGTGACCATTTACTAATGGTGAGATTCCAGGTTTTTAATTGATAAACTATCCAATATATCGATATAATATTGATAGACTCTGAACTGCTCACTTATAGTAGTTTGCGAGATAGGTTAGCTTATTACATCTTCTTAACTTCTTAGGCCCTTTCAGGCTTATCCATAGGATTATTAGGTGGCGGCATCTTTTTGACTAACTACTTCCTTCGTCGCAACCCGCTTTTAAGAACTGCTGTAATTCCTTATTGTTTCCTTTAAGGAACCATTCTTATCCTTTCAGTGTTTATCTGCACTGGTGATTGGTTAAATCACTCGATATTTAGGCCTCTTTGGCGCCCATCGATAAAGCTTTAAAATGATCTAAATGCGAATGGACTCCTCCATCAGACACCAAACCCAATAAATGTAATTTACTTTTATTCGTTTTAACGTGTTGAATTACTTTTAAAAAACATTTATTTTCGAAAAAACTACCATCTTTAATTTTTCTATTAATATAAGTTAAAGATTGATGAACTACTCTACCAGCTCCTAAATTTAAATGCCCTACTTCACTATTACCCATTTGTTGAGCAGGTAATCCAACTGCTTCACCTGAAGCTTGCAACATATTAGAAGGAAAATTAGAAAATAAATAATCTAAATAAGGAGTTTTAGCTTGCGCAACAGCATTACATTTTTGTTGCATTGATAAACCTAATCCGTCTAAAATAATTAATCCTACAAAATTCCGCATTTAATACCTCTTTATTTTATTTTTGGTTAATTATGAATTTATCACTGTAGACATCACCATCCTACCAAAATATAAAAAAGAATGTCAAATATTGCAAAATAATGAACTATTAAATGAAAACTAACAATTTTTAAACAAAAAAATCAAAAAATAATTTAATATAAATTTTGAAATTATATCTTGGTTTATATTTTTTTGATTTCTACTTATATATTTTTAAATCTGTAAAAAAAAATCATTTAATAAATAATTTCGTTTTTTAAATCTTTTAAAAATAATAAATTTTTTATTTTTTGATGCTGTTTTTAATTTAAATTAAAATTAGTAATAATCATTTCATAAGTGTAATTTTTACGATTAGTTCTTTGATAATTAATAAATCGATCAACAGGAATTTTAATCAAATAAAAAGATTGATATAAAAAATTAATTAGAGTAGTATCGTGATTAGTTAATATCCATTTAACTCCTCTGACCTGAGCCGCTTTTAAATTTTCGCATAATTCTTTTTGATGATCTTTATCAAATATTTCAATGCTATAACTATTAAAAGTTTTGGTGTCAGAATCATAAGGGGGGCGCAAAAAAATAAAATCATTTTTTTGAGCTTGTGCAATAATTTTTTTATAATCATTGTGAAAAAAAGAAATTTTATTTTTATGATCTTTTAAAAAAGTAATTATCTTGTTTAAATTATTTTCATTAATAATATTAGATAAAGTAATTTTGTCTTTGCCATTAAAAGGAGTGTTAAATTTATTTTCGAAATTAACATGATATAAACCATTAAAACAAGTTTTATTAAGAAAAATAAAAAGAACAGTTTTTTGCACATCATCTAATAAAGCTGGATTTTGACGACAAAAATTATAATAAAATTCTTTTTTTTCGTGATTTTAATTTTTCAACATGTTTTTTTATTAACTCAAGCACATAAAAAGAATTATTTTTTAATGTTTGCCAAGCAATTATTAAGGTTTATCAGACAAATTAGCTTTTTGTGGTAATAAATATAAAAAACACTACCTCCCCCTAGAAAAGGTTCAAAATATGTATTATATTAAAAATTTATAATAATATTTAAAAAAGATAATAATTGACTTTTACCTCCTACCCATTTTATAAATGGTTTAATGCACTTTTTTCTTTCATTTTAATTACTTTATATACAATTAATCAATAAATTATTATTTAATTACCGTTTATTGTTTTTTATCATAATTATATTTATTTTGATAATCTATGCTTAATTAATTTAAATATTATAATTTTGGGTATATAAGAATAAAAAGATCTTATTATTATTCGTAAATTATAAATTAAAATATAAAAAAAGTGATTACTTAATAAGGTCAAAAAAATTACTTTCAATATGTATAATTTATAATTGATGGTTTTTCTGTAAAATAATAAAATATTATTGTAAATGAAAAATTTTATATATTTAAATGTTATCCATTTTTATATTAAAAATTAATTAATTTTAAATCGACTTGTCAAAAATAATTTTTATTTTTTTATTGAAAAATTTTTAAAGTAATATAGAATATAAATTGTAAATTAGTTAGATTTAGTTTCTGATTGAACACAAAAAAAGGGGTATTATTTAAAAAAATATGCGAAGTTTATGGTATTTAACTTTTTTATTTATAGTTCTAAATATGTATAACTATCAAAATGTAGTTGTAGCTATGCCGCCAAGAGAGGAATTTATTGGCCAAACTAGAATTGTTCATGTATCTATTGGCAATATTAATATTTTAAAACAACATGCCATATTTAATAAATATTTCGATTGGAGTTTACAAAGCGCTCGTTATAATGAAGATTTAGAAGATTTCAGCATGATTTGGACAATTAAAGATCCAGACCCAAATTTATTAGGTGTTTTTTTTGATGGCGGAATTAGACATGGCCAAGATGATACATATAATTTGCAAGAATTAAAACATATGGGTAATGGTGCTAATAATATGTATTGTATATTTCTAAAAAATAATTAAATATTAATTTATAATTAGATTAAATATTAATTTTAATTAAGTTATCATTATATTTGCATTAAATGTGATAATAGATACAAAACATTTTAAAATGTACCTCCCGCTTTTGCAAATAAATATTTATCAATAAATAACAAAGATAAATTAATGACAACTTAAAGTTAATTTTTATTATTATCAGAAAAAATAATTTTAATATTTTTTTAAAATATTATTAAAGCCTAAATATTAGGAAAAATTTTTTATTTATTATTTACGGGAGGCTATCATTTTAATATGAAAAAATAAAAATAATTTTTTTAAAAAATTTAATATATTTATATTTAAAAAAATTATTAATATAATAACTTTAAAATTATTTTTATTTAATTAATTTTTAATTTATATCAATTTGGAAAAAGAAATAGATGATAATGAGTTTTAAAAAAAATTTTTCAACTTTTAATTTATGCATTTTATTGTTTATTATTATTTTTATTTTTTTAATAAAATATTTTTTTATGATAAAAAAAAGCAATTATATTAATTTATATTTATCGCAAATTTTGAAAAATGATATTGTCGAAACATCAAATAATACTGAAAAAAAAGAAAAAATTTCTTCAGATTTTTATAAATTTAAAATTAATTTAAAAGATTTAGAAACAATACAAAAATATATTTTTGAACAAAATTGTGATAAAACATTATCAATGGCAAACAATACCGAAGAAGAAGAAAAAATAATTAACAAAATAAAAAATCAATGGAGTTTTTTTTTAAAAGTTAAAATTAAAAGAGATAAAAATTATATTGATAATTTAGATTTTAAAATTAATAATTTAATGAACAAAGAAAAGTTAATAAGATCAAAAATTGAAACATTAGAAGATAAATTATCACAAAAATCGAATGATATCGATAAAAACAGATCGTTATTAATAATTAATAATTTAAAAAAACAATATCAATTTAACCAAGAACGTTTTCAAAACTTCGAAAATATTAAATTTAATTTTGTTAAACATTCTAATGACACATTAGATAAACAAAAAGACAAATTACAAAAAAAATTATATTCTTTTTATGAATTAGAATAAATAAATTATAAAATTTATAATGTTAAAATCATTATAAAATGGAATTATTTTTATTAATTGAAATGATTAAATCTCTATAAAAAATGGCTTTATCAAAATCTAATTTTTTAACCGCTTCTTTCATTAATTTTTTTAATTTAATTAATTCTTTTTTAGTAACATTTTTAGGATCAAGATTGATTTCCTTCATAAAATCTTTTTGATGATTTTGACTAAAATTATTAATATTTATCTTTTTATTAATGATTTGAGGATTAACATGATATTTTTGATTATATTCTTGCTGAATAATTCGTCGTCTATTGGTTTCGGCAATAGCTATTTTCATAGCATCTGTAATGTTATCTGCATACATAATTACTTGGCCTTGAATATTGCGAGCAACTCTACCAATTATTTGAATCAAACTACTTTCATTTCGTAAAAATCCAGCTTTGTCAGCGTCTAAAATAATCATTAAAGAAACTTCCGGTAAATCTAAACCTTCCCTTAATAAGTTAACTCCAATTAAACAATCATAAATTCCCATACGTAATTTTTGTAAAATTTGTAAACGTTGTAAAGCTGGAATTTTACTATGTAAAAAAGTCACTTTGATACCCATTTTTTTTAAATAAAAACTTAAATCTTCACTAAAATTAATGCTGATAGTAGTTACTAAAACTTTTTCATTTTTGATTTGGCGTTTTTTTATTTCTTCAAATAAATCATGCATTTGATTTTGAGTTGATCTAATTTCAATTTGAGGTTCTAAAATAAAAGTTGGCCTAATTATTTGCTCTACTATAGGAATATTTTTGTTTAATTCATACCTTCCTGGTGTTGCTGATAAATAAATGATTTTATCTATTTTTTGTTCAAATTCTTTAAATTTTAATGGTCTATTATCTAAAGCGCTAGGTAGACGAAACCCATATTGAATTAATTTTTGTTTCCGCGAGTAATCTCCAAAAAACATACCTTTAATTTGCGGAATAGTAATATGAGATTCATCAATAATAATTAAAAAATCTGAACCAAAATAATCAATTAAAGTAGTTGGAGGTTCCCCCTTTTTTTTTAAAGATATATGTCTTGAATAATTTTCAATACCCTTACAATAACCTAACTCTGTTAACATTTCTAGATCATATTTAGTTTTTGTTTCAATTTTTTGAGCTTCTAAAATTTGATTTTGGGATTTAAAGTATTTAATCTGTTTAGTTAATTCTATTTTAATTCTTTTAATGCTTTCTTTTAATTTTTTAGGATTAGTTGCATAAATAGAAGCAGGAAAAATGATCACTTTAGTTAATTCTTTAGCAATAGTGCCATCTATCATATTTAAAATTTGAATATTTTGAATTTTATTATCTTCGAAAATTAAACGAATTGCTTCTTTTTTTAAATTAGAATTTATAAGATCCAAAATGTTACCATGAACACGAAAATTACCATTTTTTAATTGTAAATCATTTCTACAATATTGTAATTCTATTAATTTTTTAAATAACGCATCCATAGGATAGTTTTGATTTTGATGTAAATATAAAATAGAATTTTTATAATCTTCTATATCTCCAATTCCAAAAATACAAGATACAGATGATACTACAATAACATCATTATTATCAATTAAAGCGTTAATAGTATTATGACGTAATTCTACTATTTCTTCATTAATAATTTTTTCTTTTTCGATATAAACATCACGAGATACAACATAAGATTCTGGTTGGTAATAATCATAATAAGAAATAAAATATTCCACTTTATTTTCAGGAAACATTTCTTTTAATTCATTAAAAATTTGTCCCGCTAAAGTTTTATTATGAGCAATTATTAAAGTTTTTTTATTGAGTTGATTAATAATATTAGCAATGGTGAAAGTTTTTCCAGTACCTGTAGCACCTAAAATTATTTGCTCCTTTTCCCCTTTATAAAAATTATTTAATAATTCTTTAATAGCTTGAGGTTGATCACCACTCGGTTTATATAAACTTTTTAATTTAAATTTCATTATGAGATTTATCCCTTATTTTTTTTAAATATTGACCAGTATAACTATCCGGATTATTGATAATTTCTTCTATATCGCCTTTAGCTATAATATAACCACCATTTTTTCCTCCTTGAGGTCCTAAGTCGATTATATAATCAGCATTTTTAATAATATTTATATTATGTTCAATCATAATTACTGTATTTTGTTGATTAATTAATGTACGTATTAAAGACATTAATTTTTCAATTTCAAAAAAATGTAATCCTTTTGTCGGTTCATCCAATATATAAATATTTTTAGAAAAATAATTTTTATATATTTTTTTAATTAAAATCAATCTTTGTTTTTCGCCATCTGATAAATTATCTAATTTATTACCTAATTTTAAATAATTTAATCCTACGCTAATTAACAATTCTAAAACAATTTTAATTTTTTTATGATTATGAAAAAAAATATATGCTTCAGATATATTCATGTCATAAATATTAGCAATAGTTTGATTTTTATATCTAATAGTTAAGGTTTCAGAATTAAATCTTTTACCTTGACATTGATCACAGGTAATTATAATATTAGGTAAAAAACCCATAAAGATTTTTTTAATACCTTCTCCCTGACAAGCATGACAAAAAGCAGAAACAGAATTTAAAATAAAACGGCGTTTGTTATAACCTTTAGCTCTTGCTTCAGGAGATTGAGAAAATAAGTTACTAACAATTTCTGAAATTCCTAAATAATTAATTAAATGATATTTAATAATTTTATTAAAATTTGGCGATTCTATATGAATAATATCTTTGAAATTATTTTGATTTTCTGAAAAAATAACTTGATTAAAACCAGGTGTAATATTTGTAGAATTTTTAATTTTTTTTAAACCTTTATATATAACTTCATTAAGTAAAGTTGATTTTCCTGATCCAGAAAAACCAGTAATCACAACGAATATATTTAAAGGTATATCAATATTAATATTTTTTAAATTATTAACGCAAGCATTTCTTATTTGAATAACGTTTGTAGAAGATATTTTTGGTTTTATTATGTTTTCAAAAGAATAAATTTTTTTTAAATATTTACCTGTTAAACTATTTTTATCTTCTAAAATATTATTTATTTTTCCATAACTTACAATATTACCACCTTTATTACCAGCTTCAGGGCCTAAATCAATAATATAATCTGCAGATAATATAATTTCTTGATCATGTTCTATAATTAATACAGTATTACCTAGATTTACTAATTGACGTAAAATCTTGATTAGTTGAATATTATTATATGGATGTAGACCGACAGATGGTTCATCAATGATATAAATAACTCCTGTTAATCGAGAAGCAAGCTGATTAATTAATTTAATTCTTTGTATTTCGCCCCCGGATAAAGAACTAATGTTTCGATTTAAATTTAAATATTCTAAACCTAATTTTTTGAATAAATTTAAACGTTTCTTAATAGCTGTCAAGGCATCTTGGGTATTGATTTTTGCTATCGAATTTAATGTTATATTTTCTAGAAAATTTAATAATTCATTAACAGTTAAATTGGTTAATTCATAAATATTTTTGTTATTAATTTGATAAGATAAAGCATATTTATTTAATCTAGCTCCAGAACAATCAGGACATACAGTTAAAGATTTAAATTGGTTTAACCAATTTTGAATATTATCATAATTAGCAAAATTTGTTTGATAATATTCTAGAATAGGAATAATTCCGATAGGGAATTTTAAACTTTCATTAGGTAATTTATCAGGACCATATAATAAAATATTAATGATAAATTTATTCATTTGGTTTAAAGGCAAATTAACGTCAATTTTATATGTATCTAAAAAAACTTTTAATTTGTCTTGAATATTTTCTGTCGGATTATTTTGTTGTTCAAAAGGCAATATAGCTCCATCCAAAATAGATTTATTTTGATCTAAAATTAATTTTTCATCAAAAATCATTATACTGCCTAAACCTTTACAATGATTACAAATTCCTCTTTTTTTATAAAAAGAAAATAAATTCATTTTATTTTCTAATTGAGTTAAAGAGCTTTTGCCATCATTATAATCTAAATCAAAAGATATTATTTGTTGATTTGGTAACATAATTAATATTTTCTGTTTATTAAATTTTATAGCTAATTCTAAAGAAGAAATTAAACGTGTTTTTATTTGATGGTTTATAGTTAAATGATCAATAATTATAAAAATATTATTTATTTCATTTATTTCTAAATAATCAATTTCTTTAATGTTATTAAAGGTAAAAAAATTGTTATTAATTAAAAAACGATTAAAACCTTCTTTTATTAACTTTAAAATGATTGAATGAAATATCTTTTTTTGATTATCATGTAATGGAGATAAAATTATAATTTTTTTGTTGTTAAAAAAATTTAATAATTTATTCATTATTTGTTCTATATTATATTTTTGATAAGGTTGATTATTTTGTATATCGTAATAAACACCTATATGCGCATAAATTAATTGTAAATAATGATAAATTTCTGTAATAGTGCCAACAGTATCTTTAGAATTATTAACAATTTTTTTTTTTTCAATATTGATTACTGGAGCTAAACCTGAAATACAATTAATATTAGGTTTTTTTGCAAATTGAAAAAATTTACGATCATAAAAATTTAAAGACTCTAAATAAATTCTTTTACCTTCTTGATATAAAATATTTTGAACTAAAGAAGTTTTTCCAGAACCTGAAATACCAGTAAAAACTACTAACTTAAATTTGGGAATTTCAACATCGATATTTTTTAAATTATTTTCTCGAGCACCTTTAATTATAATTTTATCCTGTAAATAACTAAAATTTTGATTATCCATAAATATCCTTTATAAAATGTAAAATTTAAATATTTTTTAATTTTAAATTAAATAAGATTGCCAATATTTTCTTGATTATTGATTTTTCTGTGAAAATTGATAGTAAAATTATGAACTTCTTCACTTAAAAAAAATAAAAAACGAAATAAAAAACTTTTTTTATTTAATAAAATCTCTTTATTAGATAAAATTAAACTTTCCAATTGATGTTTATTATTTTTTTTTAAAGCACCTAAATTAAATTCCTTTATGAAATTTTTTAAAATTTTTTGACTAATATTGAATTGCCCTATGCCACCATCAACTAAAATTAAATCCGGAAGGGGCAAATTAAGATTAATTAATTTTTGATATCGGCGTTCAATAGCTTCTGCTAAAGAATTATATTCATTTGGGTAAATTTGTTTAATACGGAAAGCACAATAAGATTTTTTTTGTAATTGATAATTTTTAAACACAATAATGCCACTCACAAAACATTTACCAAAAGAATGCGAAATATCAAAAACTTCAATATGATTAATATTTTTTTGATACAATTTTGATAATTCACTTAAAGCTATTGTTGTAGCTTCTAATTTAGCGCTATATAATAAATTATATTTATTTAAATTTTCTTCTGCGTTTTTTTGAGCTAATTCTTTTATTTGTTTTTCTTCTGTGTTAAATTTTACTGAAAACTTAGTATTAATTATTTTTTTTATTTCGGGTTTTTTCGTAATTAAATCCGGATTTAAAATAATTTTTTTAGGTAATAAATTGTTTTGATAATATAAATGTAAATAAGTAATCATATTATCAATGGGATCATCGATATATTCCGATACTATCTGATAATGTTCTTGAATTTTTCCTTGATACATTTTGAAAATATACAAAGAAATTTCATTTTTATTAAAACAAAAACCAATAATATCGCAGCTTAGATTAGTTTTTAATTCAATAAATTGTTTAATAGTAATATTGTTTAAATGTTCTAAAATTTTTTGATATTCTTGTGCTTTTTCAAAATTTAATGTTTTAATAGCTTGTTTAATTTCATTTTTAATTTTGTTAAAAATATTTTTATTTTTCCCTTGTAAAAAATCATTAATTCCTCTAATATTCAAAGAATAATCAATATATTTATTATTAGGACAACAAGGACCTAAACATTCATTAATTTGATAATAATGACAAGGTTTTTTAGAAATCGGTTGACAACGTCTTAAAGGATAAATTTTATGCAATAAACGTACTGTTTCTTTCATGCTATTATTATATGGATAAGGACCAAATACTCTAGTTTTTTCAGGAACTTTTTTATAATAAGAAATTTTTAAACGGGGGTGTTTTTCGTTAGTAATCTCAATATAAGCATAATTTTTATCATCTAACAGTTTAAAATTGTATTTCGGTATATGTTTTTTAATTAAATTAGCTTCTAATATAAAAGCTTCTACTTCATTATGAGTAATAATATATTCTACATCGCATATTTCTTGAATTAAATTACTAGTTTTTGAATTATGATTCTTTAAATAAAAATAACTTTTAATTCTTGAAAATAAATTCTTGGCTTTTCCGATATAAATAATATTATTATAACAATTTTTAAATAAGTAACAACCAGGTTTTCGAGGCAAATTATTAATTTTAGTTAATAAAAGAACATTAATTTTATTTTTTGTTATTTTTAAAGACATATTTCGTTTAATAACCATATTTAAATATTTTTTAGAAAATTAAATAATTTTAAATTATCCATCCTATTTATTGATTTAAATAGTTTTTTACTAAAAAAGGCACCATATACAGATGCCAATTTAATTTATTTTAAAATAAAAAATATTTAGTAATTTTGTTGAATTTAATATTAACCTTATAATAACTGAAAAACAATTTTTTTCTTTGAATAGTTGTTATTTTGTTATGTATTTCGGTAATTTCTTTTAATAAATGATTAACATCTATATCTTGGAAATTATTCAAAATATTATTAATTTGTTGGTTTATAGCATTATATTGTAATAATAAATTTTCTAATTCATTAAATTCATGAATATTAACATCCTGAATAACATAATTATTTTGGTATAAATTATTATTATTCATTGCTATAACTTGGTTATTATTAGAAATCCATAAAAATCCAAAACCAACAATAAATAAAGTTGAATAAAATAAAGTTAATTTGATTTTTAATTGCAACATAAAAAATTTATACCCCTTGTTATTTAAATTTTAACTAAATATTTTATATAGAGATAGTTAACTTGAGAGAAGGATTTATTTGGGGGGTATTTATTATAATTATTTTTAATTTGTTAATTCAATATCCCTTTTTAATATTGCTAATGATTTTTGTAGATAATTACAAATAAATATATTAATATTATATAATATAATTAAATATTTTAAATAAATTAATATAACATAACTATTAAAAATCTTATTTAATTTTCATGATAATTTTGATATTTTTTAAAACATTTCATCGCTTATTATATTTATTGCTTTGGTAATATTTTTCATTTAAATGTTTTTTATCTTATTTTTTATTATGAAAATAATTATTTTTTTAATATTTTAGTATTATTTTATAATTATTTATTTTATTAAATATTTAATATTTTTTAATTTTAAAGCGTTTTATAATCGACTTTTTGACATTCTTCCTTTATAAACTTTTTGAATTTAACTAAGTTATATTCGATACTCTATATTTATAAATTTATTCTAAATTATTTCAATTACTAAATTAAAATTTTTTAATTAGATTAATAAATGATATAAAAATAAAATTAAAAATTTACTTTGCTAACTATCAAAGTAACTTGATAACTTTATACATATTAAATTTTTTATTTCTTATAAAAAAATAATAAAGATTAACTTTTAAAGTTAATCTGAATAATTAATTATTAATAAATTATTTAGCATTAAAACTCAAATATAAAATTCAAATAATAATATAATAATTTAATGATTTTATTTTTTTATTAATTTTTAAGACATAACAAAAAAATATATATTTCGTATTTGTTTCAGAATTAAAAAATAATTAAATTAAAAATAACTATCCTTTATATATTAAATTTAATATGTTTTTATTTTTAATTTTGATTAGATTTTGAATTTATATATAAATCTTTAAATATAAAAAAATTTTGCATATAAAGTTGAAATTTTTGATTTAATAAGGAATTTAATTTTATATATTGATTCTGGTATAATTTTATTTTTTGATGCACTATTATTTCAAGATTTTGTAAATTTTGTTTTTCTAATTTAATGGAACTTATTTGTTTTAAGGTTGATTCTTTTTGTGCTATTAATTTTGCGATTTGTTTTTCTATGTTATTAATTTCTTGATTATTATAAACAGTTATACCTTGTGTTTGTAATTCGCTTTTTTTATTTTGTTGTTGTATTTTTTTAATATTTATATTATTTTTAATTTCTTTTCGATTTTCTTGTAATTTTTCAATTTTTTGCTCTAATGAATTTATTGTGATAGGGATAAAATCTAATTTATTTTTAAGTTTTATAATTTCATTCTGATAATCTTCTATTGAATTATTAATATAATTTAATTCTGATATATATATTAAAAATAATTTTTTAATATATTGAATTTCTGGTTTATCTTGTTCAGTAATATTATCTAAAAATTCATTTATACTCTTATAATCTTTTGAAAAAATATAAGATTTAACATTTCCAGAATTGTCATAATTATTAATTTTTAATTCAGATGAAAATAAATTTTGAGATAAATTAAGTTGTTTTAATTGATCAGAAGATAAATGAGATTTTTGATAAGATTGATTTTTTGATTTTAATAAATCAATATTAGTTAAAATTATCAATAATAATATTATTGAAATAATAATTACAAATATTAATTTTTTTTTTGATAATTTAATAAATTTCATATTTGTTTCCTTTTAAAAAAATTTTTATTAATTTTCAAGATATTAATCCCCGGGTTAAATATATTTAATTTATTGATCAAAGTTTATTAATTTTTTAGTTAATAAAAATGAAAATTATAATTTAATATTTTAATTGTTTTAAACATGGTATTTTTTCATTATTTATAATTAAAAGCTATTGTTAAAAATTAAAATTTTATTATTAATATAATTTTAGCTTTGATAGGATGTCACTTTAATACTTTATTAACAATTGACATATAATTAATATTTTTTGTTAATTTATTGATATAGTCATATACAAATATACTATTATATTTGGATAAATTTTTTTAATAATTTATTAATATAAAATTTAATATTAAATATTAATTTTTTAATAATTAATATTTCTTAGATTAATTAAGGTTGTATTATTATTGGGAAATTATCCTAATTTAACTATATCTATTCACTATTGTAATCAATTTATTTGACTACTATACTTTTTAAAATTTTAAATTTAAAAAAATTGATTGCATTTTGTTGTATTTTAATAGCACATTTTTATTTAAATCTCTGAATATAACTTTTTGTTTATTATTTTAAAGATTAACGATCATTTTATAATGTTTTTTTTAATTTTGTCTATTTTTTTCAAAAAATCGCATAAATCCATGAAACTAGGATATATCCTTTTTTTATAAAAAATAATGTTTTCATTTATATAAAACGATATTGTTCTTTAAATTTAGGTTTAATTTTTTTAAATTTAAATTTATTTCTTTTGTTACAATTTTCTAGATTTTCGTTTTATTTAATTCGATAATAAACTGATTTTGATCATAAATTTCATAAGATAATAAAATTAAAATTATTAAGTTTATATAATATTTTTTTTACTTTTAGGATTATTACTAATTGCTTATATCGCAAATATCTAATAAAACCTGCTAATTAATCCAATTCTTATTTAATAGTTATCTAATTATTGGGTTATATTTTAGTTAAATACGAAAATTATTGTTTAAAAAAATTAATAAAATTAATTATATATTGAAGACTTTAAAAAATAAATTAAAATTATAATAATTAATTTTTAATCAAAATATAACAAATTTAATTAACAAATTTAATTTAAAATACATAAAATAATCCAGAACTATTTTTATGTTATAAAAATAATTTGGATTTGTTTTTTAATACTATTTAACATCATCTCTTTAATTTAACTAGAATATAAATAATTAAATTTAATTAGTAAAAAAATATAAAAGTAAATTTTTAAAAATAAAATTAGTAATTTAAGATTAAAAATAATCCGAATTAATATTTAAAATAAATATATTTGTTAGTTAAAACTATTAATTTTCGATAGTTATAGTTATATTATTATTGTATTGGCTTAATTCGTATAGTACCAAATGATAAATAGATTTAGCTTGGTCTAAGTCAATTTTATCTTTTTTTATTGTTTTTATTTGAATCTTAATATTTTTTACTTCTTCTGCTAATTGTGATTGTTTTTTTCTAAGATGGTTAATTTGTTGTTGCAGTGGCGTTAAAGAATCTACTTTAAAAGTAGAAATTTTATTTTGAATTAACGTTTGTTGTTTTTTATTTAATGAATTTGTTATTTGACTTATTTTTTGGTTAATTTCTTCTAATTTTTTATAATTATGCACAAATTGTTCATTCAAATTATAATTTTTTGTTTGACATTTTTTTAATTCATCATCGATTGTATGAATTTTATTCTGAAGTTGCAAATAAATTTTTTCTATAAAATCTAATAAATTTTTATCTTTAAAATTTTGTGAATTTTCTTTGATTGTATATTTTTGATCGCTAACATTGATTTCAGAATTTTTTTGTATTTGTATTTTTTGTTGATCTAATTTATTTTTTAAGTTATTGTGTATTAAAAAAATATTTTTAAACATTAAAATATACCATAATACTACAATAATAATAAGGAATAAAAATATTTTTTTTATTTTCGCCATATTCAAGTTTTTTTCGAATTTTTTAACTATTCTAATCAGAATTAAAATAAAAATTTATTGATAATTATAACATAAAATGTTTAAAATATTTAAATTAAATTTTGCTTTTTAAAATTTATTTTGGTAAAATTAATTTATTAAAAAATAAAAATATATAAGAAAATAATTTATTTTTAATAATGAATATTAAATTAATGGAAAATTAAATAATTCTTAATATTAATTATTAATTAATATTAAATGCAAAAATTTTATATGTTTATAATTTTGTGTTTATTATTAAAATTATATTTTTAAAATATGGACAATTACAAATATTAACGATTTATATAATTTCATAAATAAAAATAAATTTTTGTTCAACATATAAAAATATTTAATATTTTTTTAAATACAAAAATAAAATTAAAAAGAGTTTTTAACATAAAATGGCCAAATAAAAAAATAGTATTTTAATTTAATATTTTTTTATTTAGCTTTTTATTGGTATTATTATTTTTATATTATGAAAATGCCATCGAACACAACAATAAATATTAACTAATAAAAAAATTAATAAGGTTTTTTGTTAATGAAGGATGATAAATAAAAATTAATAATTAAATTAAAATTTTTTTACATAAGTAATATAAAAAAATTTTTTAATTCAATTTTTTATGATTAGGCAACAAAATATAATTAATAATAAAAAAATTTGTCAATTTTTTTAATTTTTAAATTTAAAACAATATATTTTGATTTTAATCACAATGTTTTTAGCTTCTTTTTTATAAAATAAAATTAATATAATTAAAAATATTGATAATACCATAAAATAATTGCCAAAAAGTGTAGTAATTAATTTATAAAAATAAATAAAAAATTGGAATTGATTGATATAAAAAATTTATTTATTCCAATAAATAATTATATTTAATAAAATTTATTATAAATGGATTTTGGTTAGCTTCTTTTATTAATTAATAAAATATTATCAATTAAATTTATTATTAATTAATTTATTTTTGGATAATTTTAACGATTTATATTAAATTTCGCGTTATAAAATTTATTCTATCTTTTATATTTTAAAATTAATTATTATTTATTGCATTAACTTAAGAATAGAATTATAAAAATTACTGGATTTTGAAATTATTAACTATTTTTTCATATTTTTTTTGATAAAAATTTGTTCAATTTTTTTCAAATTGTAAAATTTTTTTATTATTAAAATATTTATTTTTAATATTTATTCGTGATTTTTTCTAAATATAATGTGATATTTTTTCTTTATTTTTATCAAAAATATTTTTTAAATAAAGATCATAATACTAATAAAAAAGAAATAAAATTTACTTTTTGTTAATAAATATATAAATAATATTTGAATAATTTTTTTCAAAAAAACAAATTATTTAAATTAAAACAAATATTTTAAGGTTAATTTTTTATAAAAATTATTATATATATAATAATTTATCGTCTTAAAATAATGAGTAAATAATCATTAATATTAAAAATATTAAAAATTCATTAAATCAATAGAATTATTTTATTATAGGTTAGGTTATAAAAATGAAAAAAACAAAAAAAACAAAAAATAATAAAACATTATTATATTTGATTAATTTTATTTATTTAATATTTATCACAACAATGTTAATTATAATTTATGTTTCTTTAAACATACAAATTAAAACAACAATAACAAAAACAGAAAATGAATTTAAATCTTTAAATAATAAATTAAATAAAATCAAAAATAATCAATTTATTAAAAATTATAATGAAAAAACACAAATCCAAGATCAACTAAATTACGAAACCAATAGTAATACAGAAATAAAAGATTCACAAATGCTTAATACTGAAGTTGATAAAACAAAGGATAATGATAAATCAAAAGAATTATTAGCGAAATCATCAGATAAAGAAAACAATGATTCACCAAAAAAAGAAAATTATGATTCATCAGATAGTGAAACTTATGATTCATTAGATAGTGATAGTGAAACTTATGATTCATTAGATAGTGATAGTGAAACTTATGATTCATTAGTTATGATTCATTAGATAATGAAGTTTATGATTCATCTAGTGAAATTAATTTCATATTAAATTAATTTTATAAATTATGAATCCATATTTTTCAATTTGATGGATTTTTATTTTTGTCTTTAGTATAATATACATTAAAGTTATAATAAAAATTTATTATTTATTTTTAAGAACAACATATATTAACGAAAATTCCTTTTTAGATGATAAAAAAAGATAGCTATTTATAAATAAAGATAGCGGAAATGGAATTTTAAAATTAATGTTATTAAATGATAGTATTGTTCCTGAAAAACAATTAATTCATTTGTTACAAAAATATGCTAAACATTCGCGAACATTTCATTATATTCAAGAATCTATTTGCAGTTTAATTACTTTTAAATATTTGTCATACCAATATGAACAAAAACATTTATATGAAGATTCTCAGGATACGAATATTAGTAATCATTTTATTTTACCTGTAAATTTATTTTGGTCTTCTTTGGTTAACCAATTAATAAATAAAAAATTAACCGAAGCAGAATTAATTGATAACTTACATGAAGCTTTGTATAATATTGATATTTCTAATAACAATAAATATCAATATTTATTTCGAGAAATAAATTTATATAAAAATAATTTGGTTTTATTAGACCCTAATTTTATTTCGAATATAATGTTGATGATTAATCAAATACCGATTCATAATTTAAACCAATTATTTCAATATATTATCGAAGAACATCAAAAACAAAAAAATAGTACTAATAAAAAGATTCTAAATTTAGATTTTTTTAATCATTTAATACCTGAATTAGTTAGATCAGAATTATTAATAAATGCCAATATTTATGATATGACTTGTGATAATGATTTGGGATTAATATTAAATAAAATTGTTACCGCATTAGAAATACATCATAATCAAAATTTTAAAGGTAATATATATGGTGGTTGTATTATCTCAGATTATAATAATAATTTATTTACCCGTTATCGTCCTATAGGTTTTAGTTTAGCTCGTATGAATTTATTATTAAAAAATCAAGAATTACTTTGTGTTGATGTCGAAAATAAAAAATTTTGTTTTCCAACATTAGATTTAATTATTTGTGATGGTAATACATTATCCAAATATTATGAAAATCATTACCAAGAATTTTTACATAACGAAAAAAGAAGAGAAATTTTTCAAAAAAATATTTATCCAATGATGTTAAATTCATTATCCTCTAAAGGTAAAATTATTATATTTGGTGATGAAAATATCTTGAGTTCTTTAAATAAAGATTTCGAATATCATCAAAATATAATTAGGCTAAAATCTGGTCAACATGTAGATTTAATAATTAAATTATTAGAAAATGGTTTTTTTCGTTCTCTATTCAGATCAAATGATTTTGAATATGATTATTTACTTTTATTACAAAAAAATAAAAATTTTTATGAAAAAGATATTTTTGGTATTAATTTAAATTTAACGAATCACAAATTATCAAATAATAATAATCTTCAAGATCGATCTTATTCTCCTTTAATAAAAAAAGTTATCCGTAATTATTCTTTGCGTAAACCTAATCTTAATAATTCTAATTTTAAATATTCTTTTGATGAAATTTTAAAAAAATTTTATTATAAATATCTTTTTAAGACTAATAATTTTGTTTCATTTAATGATATAATTTTAATTAATTCTACTCAATTTTCAGATAAATTTCTATATTTTTACAACCATTCTAAAAGATGGTTAAAAATTATTCTTGATCTATTTTTTCTATATTTTTTAGGAAAAATTATTTTAAAATTATTAAATGCAACCAGTATTATAATTCCGTTTATAAAAAATTATTGGTCTAATTTAATTCTGGGAGGTCCATTGATTATTTATTTATTTTCATCATTAACTGTAATGTCGAAAAATATTAAAAAATATTTAATCAAAATAATGGCAATTACCAATTGGCAATTTTTATTCTTAATAAATATGATTTTTTATCTTATATTAAATTGGGAATCTTATATTAAATAAAATTAATTATGATCCCAAATTTTACAATGCAACAAAAAATATTCTAGTAAATTACAATAAACCAAATTATACCCCATCTGATAACTAAAAGGAGCTTGTTGAGCAAATTCAGGATTAGATAATCCTTTCATTTCATTTTCTTTAATATGATGTATTTGTAAACCTTCTGAAGATCTTTTAATATATTCATTTATTTGAGTACATGTCCGGTTCAAGAAATAGTTTCCAGGAACTTCTCCATATTTATCTAATAAAATTTCAATTATTTGATTATATGTTAAAAGCATCATATAAGGAATACTAAATTCTATTTGATTGTTTTTATTTTTTTGGTAGTGTACTTGAATTAAAATATTTTCAATGTCTTCCGAATGTTTTAAGATTATTTTTATTTTTTCAATAGAACATGATTTAAACTTGTTAGATAATACAAAACTATCATTTTTTTGTAATTCATAATAAATAGAAGGATAGCGAACTCGAAGACTTTCATATATTTTGTTCATCAATGACAAATTTCAAGTAAATATCATTTTGAAATTTTATTTCAAGCATAATAATTGATTTATTTCAGGATTATTATTGATTTTTTGTCATTAATTTTTGAATTATTTTTGTTTTTCTAAATTTAAATAATATTACATTGATGTTATATTCTCTCATATGATAATTTTAGTAAATAAGAAGAAAAAATTAATCAAAATCAAAGATAAATATGATATTTATTTATTCGAATTTGTCAGTTAATAAAAATAGATTATCAGCATTTCTATAGTCTAGATTTATCTATTTGATATCTATTACAAAATTTTCTTCTCTAAATCAAAAAAATAAGTTTATTAATGATAAATTTAATAACTTTTTTATTTTAGTTTCCTCTGAACTATTTGGTTGCTAGTAGTGTACAAAAAAGAGATTATCTTCTTATATTTTTGGCTTCTTAATTTATTGTTTACTCTTGTTTTTCAGGAATCGTTATTAATTTTTTAGTGTTGACCAACTGCTGGCGATGGGTTAGTTTACTTAAAGTTTGGGATTCCGGGTAACCGCTTAAATTGTATAGTGTTTCATAATAAATATTTTTAGCTTTTGCCAATTCAATTATTTTTATTTTTGTCTGTTGAATTTGATCTTTTTTTGCTTGTATTATTTTTTTCATGTCATCATGTTTTTGTTTCAATTCTTGAAGATGTTGCTCTTCTATCATTAAAGAAGATTTTTTAAAAGAATAAATTTTATGTTCTATTAATGTTTTTTTTTGAAAATCTAATTCTTTTGTGATTTGGACTATTTTGTTATTAAAAATTTTTTCTAAATTTTTATAATGACGTAACTCTTTATTTAAATTCAAAGAATCTTTTTGATATAAATTTAACTCTTTATCAATTTTTTCAACTTTATTTTGATATTTTATATAAATTTTTTCTATAAAACGTAATAAATGATAATATTTATTTAAAATTTTTAAGTTTTCTTCTTTTTTAGATTCAGATTTTGGTTGTCTTTGAAGTATTTTAGGAATATGAGCTAAATTATGATTTTGAAGATGATTAAAAATAAAAAAATTATTTTTTTTAACAGTTAAAAGATAATAAAATATTGAAATAAAAATAAGTAATAAAAATATTATTAAGAATTTTTTGTTTATTATTTTATTCATTTTTAAATTATTTCATTTCTAATGAAAATTGTTTTCTGTTAAAAATTTTAACATAAAAAAATAATAAAACCTATCTTTATAAATAATAATTTATCTTATTAATATTAAAAATATAATTAAATTAATAAATATTTTGTTTGTTTTACTTTTTTAATTTATTAAGTTATATTAATAATTGATTATTATTTGACAATAATTAGTTAATATTTTATTAAAAAGATTTTAAAATTGATAAATAAACATAATTTATTTCTAATAGAATCAAAAATAATTATTTTTTTAACCTCAAATAGAATTTTTAAAAATCAAATTTAATTTTTCAAAAAAAAAAAAAAAAAAAAAAAAAAAAAAAATATACAATTAATATTAAAATATAAATAGCTAATTTAAATATATTTATACATTCTTCTCAATCGAGGAATATAACAACAATAAAAAGAGTGATAGACAATGTTTTTAGTAAAAAATAAATTAATTTTATTAAAATTATTTTTATTTATTATTTTAAGGTTATTATTAATTATAAATAATAATAAAGTTATGGCGATAAAAAAAAAAGAAAT
>NZ_JAOSIS010000039.1:0-3008 GCF_030586915.1 'Vigna radiata' phytoplasma | reverse complement strand
GCAATTAAATATAATTTACCTGTTATTTTGCACGCCAGAGAAGCTTTCGAAGAAGTTTATAAAATTTTATTGCCTTATAAAAATAAAATTAAAGGGGTTTTTCATTGTTTAGTTAATAATTTAGAAGAGGCCCAAAAGGCTGTTGATTTGGGGTTTTATGTAGGTATTGGTGGTATTGTTACTTATAATAAAGCTTTGATAGCTCATGAAATAGCTCAAAAAATACCATTAGAAAAAATATTATTAGAGACTGATTCTCCGTTTTTAACACCTTTTCCTTTGGAAAAAACACAACGTAATGAACCTGCTTATTTAAAAATTATTGCTGAAAAAATTGCTTTTTTACGACAAATAAGTTTTTCTGATGTCGTTCAACAAACAACTCAGAACGCTAAAAATCTTTTTTTAATTGATAAATTATAATTATCAATTTTAGAGGTTACTATTTGTTTAAGTTTATAAAAGAGAAGGATATTAATTTTTATATGTCAGATGATTCAAGTAAATTAATAGATATTCAACAAGATTCTATATCTTGGCATGAACATAGAAATAATTATATTAATGCTTCTGAAGTAGCCGCTATCATGGGTTTAAATCCTTTTGAAAGTGTTAAGTTATTATTTAAAAGAAAATTATTCCAAGAGAAAATAGAAGTAAATGAAGCTATGCGTCGTGGACGTCGTTTAGAACCTGAAGCTAGATTTTTTTTTAATTCAGTTCGTCAAATGAATTTTGTTCCAGCTGTTTTTGTAAAACAATTTATGTCTGCTTCTTTAGATGGTTGGAATTCTGAATCTCGAAGTATTTTAGAGATTAAATGTCCTATTTCCTGCGATACTGCTTCTTGGAAAGAATTTTTTTTAAATGATAAAATACCAAAATTTTATTATGCGCAAATTCAAGCTCAACTTTATTGTTCTAATGCGGATAAAGCTTTTTTTTTGGTATATTATACTTATCAACATTCTAAAGTTATAGAAGTTTATAAAGATTTAGAGTTTATTAATAATATGTATAATAAATGTTTTAATTTTTACAAATTATTTAATGAAGCGAAGCAAATTTTGAAAAAATTGGGTGATTTAAAAAAAATTAAGGAATCTTTAAAATTATAAAAAATTAAAAATATAATTTTGATTTTTATATTAAAATTTTAGAGATTATTTTTTTTAATTTATTTATATTTATTGATTAAAAATTTATTATTTTTAGGCCAATTTATTTTGAATTTTATTATTAGACAAATTATGATAATTAAAAAACATAATAATAATAAATATTTATCTTGTGGCCTAGGATAGGCATAAACTTCATTCCAAGCATCATTGATTTGTTTTTTAGTTTGGACATTATATTTATATATATTGTCTTTGTCGTTTATATTTATTTTTAATGAGTTATTATTTTCGTTTATGTTTTGGTAAGGAGAATCATATCCTACAAAAGAAGTGTTTTGTTTGAGATTATCATTTTTTAATAAAAAATTGATAAAATCATATGCTCCTTTAGTATTACTACCTTTGGGTAAAACTAAACTATCTACCCAAATATTTGTTTGATAAATATTATTTTCGTGATCATTGAAATCATAATATTCAAGATTCGGATTTTGCTGCATTAGATATCTAGCATCTCCTGAATAAGTAACAGCTATATCGTAACGTTCTTGATTTGCTATACGCATATTATCTAAAATTTGATCTGTAACAAAAAATAAATTTTTATTTTTTTGTTTTAAATTTAATAACCAATTTTTAGCTTTATTAATTTCTGTTGGATTAGCTTGGCTTATATTACCTTGGGTTGCTTTTAATCCAATAAATATTCCTTCAAAAGGGTTATTATATAATGCTACTTTATAATCATTATTTTGTAATAATTGTGTCCAATGTTTGCTGATTTGGTCTTTAGTAATTTTTTGTTTATTATATAAAAAACCTAGTTTTCCCCAAAAATATGGAATAATGTATTCTTTGATATTCATAGGTAATTTATCTTTTTGGATTTTTTGAAAATTTTCGTTTAATTCAGGATAATTAATTAATTTATTTTTATCTATTTTATTAAGATAATTATCTTTTAATTGTTCTATAGCATATTCGCTTAAAATGGCAATATCATAAACATCACCTGTTTTTATTTTATTGATAGCTATTTCGTTAGATGAGAAAAAATTTTGTTTAATCACAAAATCATTTGATTTATTGTTATAATCTGAAATAATTTTAGGATCAATATATTCGCCCCAATTAAATAATATTATACTTTGTTTAGCAGAGTTGTGATATGTAATTCTATATAAATTTGCTATAAAAATTATAAATAGACACCATATTATAATTATTATTTTTTTCTTAGTACTCATATTTTATTTTTTTTTATAGAATGACAATGAAAAATGATTTTTACTAAGATAAATAAAATTAGAAGCGACGATAAAGCGTTAATAGTAGGATTAATAGTGCCTTTTAAACTGTATATATAAGCTGAGATATTTTGGAAATCAGAACCTCCAGCAAAATAAGAAATAATAAAATCATCAAAAGATAAAGCAAATGCTATGCTTGCTCCAGCTATAATAGAATTTTTTAATTGAGGTAAAATTATTTTAATTAAAGTTTGCCATGGTGTAGCGCCTAAGTCATAAGCTGCTTCAATCGTATCTACATCTAGATTACAACATTTACTGTAAATTGTTACTAATACATAGGGGACGCTAAAAGAAATATGCGATAATAACATACGCCAAAAACCGTTGTTTAACCTCATAAAACTAAATAGAACAAATAAAGATAAAGCATTTATTATTTCGGGTATAATAATAGGAAATTGGTTAGTGGATAAAATTATTTTTTGCCATTTTTTATTATAATTCATTAAAGAAATGGCTGCTAAAGTTCCGATTATAGTTGATATAATGGTAGACAATAAAGCTATTTCTAAAGTTACTATTATGGCTTTTTTAACGGATTCATCTTGTGTTATTTTTCGATACCATTTAAAAC
>NZ_JAOSIS010000038.1:0-3123 GCF_030586915.1 'Vigna radiata' phytoplasma | reverse complement strand
CAATCTCCAGTTTATGGTGTTGGCGTGTTTTCCATGCCGTCCCATATTCTGGGTTACTCTTCCTAATTGGTTTTCCTGCTTTAATCAATTCTTCCATTTTCAGGTCAATGTAATGTAAATATACATTTGCCAACAAAGGGGAAATAATCCCTCCTTAGGGAGAACCGGATAAAGATTCGTATTTGATGTCCTCTTTCATGAAACCGGCTTTTAACCATTTGTTAATGGTTGCGAGCGTTTTATGCTTTTTGATGAACTGATTTAGGGTTCTCATCAGAATCTCATGATTGATGTTATCGAAGTAGCCTTTTAAGTCAATTTTGATAAGGTAATCAATTCCTTTAAATCTTTGTTTGACACGTTTGATAGCGTCATGACAGGATTTTTTAGTTCTAAATCCAAAACTCCATTCTGAGAAGATATTTTCAAAATAGGGAGTTAAAAGTTGTTCGAGGCATTTTTGTATCAATCTATCTTTGATGGTCGGTATGCCTAAAGGTCGGGTTTTTTATTATCTTTAGGAATGAAGATTTTTTTTACTGGTTTTGGATAGTAACCGTTACTGACGTATTCCCGATGGTATCTTTTTAATCTTTCCAGATTGATTCCATCGATGGTTTTATTGTCGATTCCGGGTGTACCAGCGCCCCTGTTAGCCGCAATTTTATTAAACGCTGTTAACGTGTTGTAAAAGTTATTCATTCCCTGCTGGAGTTCTCTTTTTAAAGAGTAGCTGTTTGATGAACAATATTGAATTTTACTCAATGTTCGTAAAAGTTTAGTTTCTGGTGAAACCGTTGTTGACATAATATCAACTCCTTCCCCGATACCATTGAATAACTAGCAAATTACTTTCTTCTTTCGCCCTATAAGAGTGATTAACTCTCTTCTTGGTAAGACGATTAACTAAATTATTCCAAATTTAGGTTTACCCTTACGACTACTGAGAAGATTCTTTATCCTTGACCATCCAGACTTTTATTTCCAGATTAGTAAATTTAATTACTTAGTTTTAGGATTCTCCAAGTTACGCTAAATTTCTACCTTAATTCTTTAGGGGAAGTATCCTCGTTAAGAGGCTGATTCCAGGTTTCCTCTATCTGATAAACTGTCCAATACATATCGTAAATATTGACAGCTTCTGGACTGTCCGTTTAAGCAACTTCCGGAACAGGTTATTAGATTACCTCATTTTCCTTCTTAGGCCATCTCAGGCTTCTCCATCGAATTATTCGGTGGCGGGGTCGTCTTGACTAATTTGCTTTCGTCACAACCCGCTTTTATGGTCTGCTATAATTTAATATTCTTTCGTTTACTAAACCGACCATCTCCTTTCAGGGTTTATCGGCCCTGGCTATTGGTTAAATAGCACGAAATTTAGGCCTCTTTGGCGCCCCGATATTCTAATTGATTTTTTTTATTATAATGATAAGTATAAAATATATTGTCGTTAAAGTATTTTTTTTTGATTAATTGTCCTTCTTTATTGTAATAGTAAAATGCACATTTTGTGAAATCTTTATCTCTCTCATTATATACATATTTAATAACTATTGAAAATGCAATGCTTTTATTATCTTTTTTTTTACTATAATTATCATAAAAATTGTTTTCTTTTGATAAATATACGGATAGATTAATTGCGTTTTATTCAGCGATTTATCCTTGCTGTTTTATTTACAATCAGCCCCCGTCCAAACCGGACAAGCAAGTTTCCAAGCATCCGGCTTTCCATAATTTACTCTCTTGCGAGAACTAATTTCTCCTCGCGGTTAATTAGCTATTTATTCTTATTGTTCTTGTTTTCTAATATCATGTATTTGTTGATTGGTTATCTTGCGGTGACAATCTTTACACAATACCTTTGTTCTTTTATTCATGATACTTCGGTGGTGCGCATTGCGGACCGTACCAATGTGATGAATTTGAAGTTGGGTTGTTTTATCGCAGTGCTCACAACGTTCCGCTTTTAGACGGTCAATTAGATGAGTACAACCTTGGAATATAAATCTATTAATGGTAATTTCCGGGGTTTCCCTTATAATTACGCATTTTTTTAATTTTGTCCCAAGTGTAAACATTCCATGGTTAGTATTGGGTTTCCCTTTTGTTAATATAAGCAATCCCCCAAGTTGAACCAATTTTACATTTCTTTCGAACTTTAGCAATTGACGTTTTCCGTTTCCTTGCTAGTGTTTTCAAACAGCTGTATTCAGCTAGATAACTTAAGTGAGTCAAAACACCTAAATTGTTAGCCAAACAAAAGTATTGGATAATTCCTCTAACAATTGTCTTATAGGTCCGGATTATTTCTAACTCGTCTCTATCTGCTAATGTTTCGTCGTGTTTCACCTTTCCCTTTTTAAACCAATTATATTCATATCCATACTCTTTGGCTTTTGCTTGGGGAATTTGGATTTGAACTTGCCCATTTAAGGAATTCTTGGTAGTTTTCCTTTCCCGAGTTTTATTGGTAGGGTTAACTTTTATCATGTAGGATAGCAACCTCGTTCCTTTATTGGCTTTAACAATTTTGGACTTATTCTTACTGACAGTAAGGTTCAGGTCCTGCTTCAGCCATTGTGTTACTTGGTCTTTGATTCTTTCTGCCTGGTTATACTCACCTTTAATGCCGATGATAAAATCGTCAGCATAGCGGATATATTCAACTCTTGGTTTTGGATTTAGGTTGATGTGTCTATCAATCTCCAGTTTATGGTGTTGGCGTGTTTTCCATGCCGTCCCATATTCTGGGTTACTCTTCCTAATTGGTTTTCCTGCTTTAATCAATTCTTCCATTTTCAGGTCAATGTAATGTAAATATACATTTGCCAACAAAGGGGAGATAATCCCTCCTTGGGGAGAACCGGATAAAGATTCATATTTGATGTCCTCCTTCATAAAGCTCGCTTTTAACCATTTGTTAATGGTTGAGAGCGTTTTATGCTTTTTGATGAACTGATTGAAGGTTCTCATCAGAATCTCATGATTGATGGTATCAAAGTAGCCTTTTAAGTCAATTTTGATAAGGTAATCAATTCCTTTAAATCTTTGTTTGACACGTTTGATAGCGTCATGACAGGATTTTTTAGTTCTAAATCCAAAACTCCATTCTGAGAAGAT
>NZ_JAOSIS010000037.1:0-3463 GCF_030586915.1 'Vigna radiata' phytoplasma | reverse complement strand
TTTCGCCCTATAAGAGTGATTAACTCTCTTCTTGATAAGCCGATTAACTAAATTATTCCAAATTTAGGTTTACCCTTATGACTACTAAAAAGATGCTTTATCCTTGACCATCCAGACTTTTATTTCCAGATTAGTAAATTTAATTACTTAGTTTTAGGATTCTCCAAGTTACGCTAAATTTCTACCTTAATTCTTTAGGGGAAGTATCCTCACTTTGGAGGCTGATTCCAGGTTTTCTTCACTTGATAAACTACTCAATACATCGATAATATATTAGTAGACTCTGGACTGTCCGTTTAAGCAACTTCCGGAAAGGTCTTATCATTACATCATTTCCCTTCTTAGGCCATTTCAGGCTTCTCCATGGAATTATTCGGTGGCGGAGTTCCTCTTGACTAATTTGCTTTCGTCGCAACCCGCTTTTATGGTCTGCTCTAATCTGACATTCTTTCGTCTGCCTGACCGACCATATCCTTTCAGGGTTTATCAGCCCTGGCTATTGGTTAAATAGCACGAAATTTAGGCATCTTTTGGCGCCCATCGATGGATAATAAAGATTTAACAATTGTATACCATGATAAATTTCTATTATAAGGCAAAAAACTTTTTAATTCCCATTGTAAACAGCATTCTAAAATTACTAAAAAATTTGTGTTAACGATTATATAATCATGATTTTTAGCGTAAAAATAATGAAAACTATTAACATAATGAGTTCGTTGGGACATTTCTAAAACCCATTTATGAATAGACAAATTAAAATAATTACGACCTAAATCTAAAAAAAATTGCATAGCTTTATTTTTAACATTTTTATTTAAACAATAATCATACATACCAAATTCTTTTCTTAAAGCGCATAAAGAAATATCAGGGGTGTGTGGATATAATTCGTAAGGTATTATTCTCATTTACAATCCTTTTTAAATAATTTAATTTACAATTTACTCTTATATTTTAAAAAAATGACATTATATTTATTTTAATTTATTTATTAAAATAATAAATTTTTTATATTCAAATAAAAATGATTAATTAAAAAAAATTTTTAATTTTTCTTTTTCGAAACGCTGAAATAGTTTATCTTTCTGACCTACTAAAATTTTATTTTTGGTAATACCAAAAAATTTTAAACTTTCAAAAGTATTTTCTTCCGATTGAATTTGATCTAAAATACATTGAGCGGTAACCGGTAAAAAGGGTTGCAATAAAATGCCAATAAAACGTAGATTTTCTATAGCATTATATAAAAAATAATTTAATTTATTAATATCTTGAGGACAATTACTTTTAAATAATTCCCATGGTTTCATTAAATCAATGTATTTATTGCCATAACGAGCTAAATGCATAATATTTTCGATAGCCTCAGATACTTTAAAATCTTCCATACACGAACGAATTTTTGGTAAAGTTGAAATAGCTAAATTAGATAATTGTAATCCTAATTCATCTTCAAAGTTATTAACTTTAACAATTTTATTATCGCGATATTTTTTTAACATTCCTAAAGAACGACTTAATAAATTACCAACAGTATTTATCAAATCTGTATTATAACGTTCAAACATTAAATCATAAGTTAAACAGCCATCAGATGCATAAGGAATCTCATGTAAAACAAAATAACGAATAGCATCAATAGGAAATATTTTCTTTAAATCATCAACGTAAACTACATTTTGAGTAGATTTAGACATTTTACGATCATTAAATAAAATCCAAGGATGAATTAAAAATTGTTTCGGTAAAGGTAGTTTTAAAGCAAATAAAAAACTTAAATAATAAATCAAATGAAATCTCACAATATCTTTACCTATAATTTGTAAATCAGGTGGCCAATATTTAACTAAATTTTTGTGATCATACCAATTTTTAGAATAATCTTTTTCAGGATCATCTAATAAACTTGTAATATAATTGCTTAAAGCATCAAACCAAACATAAGTAATATGATCATTATCGAAAGGTAAAGGTATACCCCATTTAAAAGAAGTTCTTGAAATAGATAAATCTGCTAATGGTTCTTTTAATAAATTTAAAATTTCTTTTCGACATGCTAATGGTTTGATTAAATCAGTATTTTCTTTTAAATATTTTAATAAAAGCGGTTGATATTTTGATAATTTAAAAAAATAAACTTCTTCTTGCATCCAAATCGGAGTTTCTCCACTAGGCAACTTTTTATCAATTAAATCTTTTTCTGATACATAACTTTCTTCTGAAATAGAATACCATCCTTGATAAATCCCCAGATAAATATCTTTTTGTTGAAATAGTTGATCTATAAATTTTTGAACATATTGTTTATGTTTTTCATTGGTAGTTCGAATAAAATAATCATATTCAATATTTACAGATTTATAAACCTGTTTAATTTCATAAGAAATAAAATCAACATATTCTTGATTGGACATCTTATTCATTAAAGCTTTATTTTCTATTTTTTGACCATGTTCATCTGTTCCTGTTTGAAAAAAAACAGAATATCCTTCCATTTTTTTAAAACGCGCTATAGCATCTGCTAAAATCATTTCATAAACATTACCTATATGAGGCAAAGCTGAAGTATATACAATTGAAGTAGTAATAAAAAATTTATCTTTTTTCATCATATAAACTAATTTTCATTACTCCTTATTTTCTAACTGATCCATTGGTATTTTCAAATAATGATAAATTTGTTTTTTAGATATATTACGATCTTTAGATAAACATCTTAAAGCTTCTTTTTTGGAATAACCATGTTTTAATAAAAGCAAAAAATGTTCTTCCAAAGATAAATGTTGATATGTTGATAAAAATAAATTTTTATCAATAGTTATTACATATTCACCTTTAAAAGATATTTTCTCTTTTTCTTTTAAAATTTCATTAATATCGCCATAAATAATAGTTTCAAATTTTTTTGTTAATTCTTTAGATAAACTAATATTTCTGCGAATATAATGTTTTTGAATCAATAATAAAGTGTCTAATAAACGCATAGGGGATTCAAATAAAATCAAAGTACCTTCAAAAAAACGATATTTTAATAAAATTCTTTCTTTTTGTATTGTTTTTTTAGGTAAAAAACCTAAAAATAAAAAAGGTAAATCAAAAGTAGAAATACTAAAAGCTGTTATAACAGCGGAAGCTCCTGGTATAGAACATACATAAAAACCTGCTGATTGCACTGTGCGCACTAATAACAAACCCGGATCACTAATTAAAGGAGTTCCTGCATTACTAATAAGAGCTAAATTTTTATTTTGTTTCAATAGGGATAACACTTTAGAAACACGTTGTTTTTCATTAAAATGATGTAATGACAATAAATTATTATTAAATTGATAAAATTTCAAAATTTTATACGCCTGACGAGTATCTTCAGCCAAAATATAATCTACCTGTTTTAGAATATCTAAAGCTCTAAAAGTTAAATCTGACATATTACCTATAGGAGTAGCAACTAAATATAAAG
>NZ_JAOSIS010000036.1:0-4517 GCF_030586915.1 'Vigna radiata' phytoplasma | reverse complement strand
AAAACTCACAATTTCTATCACACTAAACCTTCATTTTTTTTTTATTATTTTTCACTCCATGACTGAAATTTTGAAAATTTTTGATTAAATTCAACTGAAAATTTTTTTTAAAAAAATCATCATTTTGATCCCATTAAACCTTTATTTTTTGCACATCGTTTTTGACTCCATGATTGATATTTTACCAATTTTTTAAAAATTAAAAAAAAGTTTTACGCTTCGCGCGTTTTTTTTTTTTTTTTTTTTTTTGGATAGCAATTTTTAAATCGAGATAAAATAAAATGAATTTAAAATTTTTCAAAAATTAAATTCAAAAAATAATTATTAGAAAGTTAATATTTACATGAATAAAACGGTAGATTTATTTCAAAATAATAGTAAACAAATTGCTAATTTAAATTTTAATACTTTTAAACAACAAGTTAAAACCTTAAGTCATGTTAAATTGTGGACGTTTTATTGTCGTTTTATGGATTTTTCCGAAGTAAAATCTTTGTGGAATAATTATTTAAATAATATTGATAAAAATTTAGTGAAATTTAAAAGTGACCCTGAAGTAATGAAATTAGTCGATAATATCTTTAAATTTAGTATTTTAAATAATGAAAACACATTATTTAATAAAATTTATTTTTTAAAAAATTATGTAAAAACCATTTTTTTAGATCAATTACCAGTTTTTGATAAAAAGTGATAAAATTAAATTAAGAAAAGCTTGTCACGAATTTCTATACTATAATAAAAAAGGCCCTATTGATGTTCCGACAAGCTCATCAGTAGGGCTTTTAACTTTTTTTTAATGGTATATAAACGAAAAAAAACCTAAATATTATATGTTATATTTAGGTCATTTAAAGGATGTTTACATGAAAAAAATTCAATATAAAAACCTTTTATTAACTTATGATATTATCGATCAAGAATTACCATTGAAAGTTAACTTTCTTAAAGATTTATCATTTGTTTTCATTAATATTTTACAACAAAAATATCAAAATCAAGTAAAATTTTTATTATTGGCACAACAAAAACAAAGATTAAAAGTGCTAATAGCGCTTGAAAAAAAGCCTTGTTTTCGTAATTTAAGTATTTTTAAATTACCATTAGAAAAGAATTTTAAAATTATTAGAGTTCAAAATGCGGTTTCTCCAGCTGATATCGCTAATTATATTGTGGCGCGTAGTGAAGTTTCTTATAATCATGGGCGTTTAACGATTAGTCGAGAAGTTTCGGCAAAAATTCGCAAAGAACAAAGCGAAGATGTCTTTAATTATATTAAAAAATTAAAGGCAGAATTTGACCAAGATTTAGAAATGACTACCGAAGAAGCAACCCGTTTATTGTATCAATATTTAAATGAAACCAATAATTTTTGGTTTGTGGAAAAAACTTCGATTATTCAGCAAAATATTAAACAACATTTTACCCGGATTCGTAATTTAAAAGATTATGTCGATATTAAACCGTTAGATACTTTTGATTTAGCCAATCCCCAATTGCAATTTATTAAAGATTTTATTTTAAAAGGGTTAAAATTCGTGCGTCGTGGTCATCGTAGTCCGGCTTTAGTAATTGAAGGGGTAACCGGTTTAGGAAAAACCCAATTTATGTGGAGTTTATTAAATCATTTAAACATCCTTTTTAATTATATGAAAAGACGCTTAAATTATAGCCGTAAACGTTATGATGATGAAAATGCCGAAGTTGATATTTATGATGATTTTCAGGCATCTTATTTAGTGGAAAGAGATCTAGTAGAAACCATTTTTACCAGTCAACTTGGTCATTCGGTGGAAACCGCCAAACATGAACCGGATCGTGAAATTTTAAAGATGAAAATAAATATTTTTATTTGTAATCCCCATCGTTCTTTTAAGCAGTTTTTTCATCTTCCGGGAAATAAATATCTGCTTGATTATATTCGCTCGAATGTTATTTTTTTAACTTTAGATCCGGATAAAAAACTATTTTTAGCGCCTCCAGCAGAAGAAAATCAGGAGTTACTTGAAGATGATGATGATATTTAAAAATATTTCCATGTTAGTTTTATTAAAACATTTAAAATTAATCCCCGTACACGCGACTTTACCCATTCGTTTCAAATGTCCTTTTCATGATAGTAAAAGTGGTTTATCGGCGGATATTAATCGCCAAAATAAGATTTGGTGTTGGAGTTGCGGAAAAGCTTTTGATACGATGACGGTTTATCAAAAAATTACCGGAAAAGATTTTGCCCAAAGTTTAACCGATTTAACCAACTTTTATCAAAGCACGGAATATCAAGAGCTAACCGCGTCAGCATTCACGTGTAATGAGTCATTTAAGCTATCAAATAACGAAAATAAAGCACTTAATAATTTTGCTAATAGTAATTTACACCTGGATACAATTTTAGCGATTTGGGATGAAATTAGTCATTTTTATCAAAAACAATTATGGGCCACACCGGCAGCTCTCGATTATTTGTTAAAGAAACGTCAGCTTAATCCGCTTTTAATTAAAAAATTTCAAATTGGATTCGCTAATAAAAATAATCAAAATTTATTAAATTATTTAGAAAACCAACAAGCCGATTTAATGCCGTATTATGCGGTAGATTTATTACGTAAAAATCCTAAATTTAGCTATGATGGTTGCCTTAATTGTTGGTTAATTCCGGTTTTTGATGAAAATGGCCAAATTATTCATTATTATCGACATCATTATCCCGCGGAATTACCTTATCGCCCCAAATATCAAGCATTACGCAATTTAACCAATCAGACAATCTTTAGTATTCCTTATGGATTTCACTATGCTAAAAAAGCCATTTTGGATACCCAAACGGCCATTTTACATGAAGGCTTTTTTGATGTTTTACAAAGTTATCAAAATCAAATTGAAAATGTCATCGGTTTGATTACCGTTAGCAATAATTTTTCGCCATTTATCCTCGATTTTTTTAAAAAATATCAAATAAAAGTCATTCTCGGATTAGATAATGATGAAACCGGATTAAAAACCGCCTCCCGATTAAGTCAACAATTAAAACGTTTAAATATTGAAAATTACATTAAAACCATTCCTCATTATGATTGCAAAGATGCTGATGAATTATTACGCAAATATGGTTTAAAAACTTATCAAAAAATTTATTTAGAAAGTAAATAAAAAATTTACTCTAAATACAATTTGCCAATTTGATCGTCCACTTTAATAAAGTGGCATTTTTCTTTGATAAACTTAATCATTTCTTTATTAGTAAAGTTATGTAAAAATGGCTTAAAACCGCACATAAAAACATTTATTTGTTTAGACATTTTAATCATTCTCATGGGTTCATACAACGGTTTAATCAGAAAATCCTCACAATTTAAAATTTCCTCTAGTAATTTTAATTTATAAAGAGCAATCGCGGGTTGAAAAAAGATATTTAAATGAGCCTCATTGCTATAATTTTTACAAGTAAAATTCAGTCGTGAAAAAATACCCGCTGAATAATTAAAACGCCAATTAAAATGCTTAATTACGCTATATAATAATGATCTAATTCCAATCCGATTAAACTGTTGTTCGATAACTAAATTTTTATAATAGGTCAAATCATTTCTTTTTTCAAAAAATTTTATGATTTCCGATTTAATTTTGCTATCTTTAAAAGTTTCTAACGGATAAGCTCTAGCAAAAGCAATATCTTTTACCATTTTGTTAACTCCTAATATTTTTCTTTTCTATAATTATAAAATTTATAAAAATCTCTAATTTAAAAAAAAAAAAAAAAAAAACGCGCGAAGCGTAAAACTTTTTTTAATTAAAATTTTTAAAAAATGGTCATCAAAAAAAATCTCTCTTCACAAAAACTCTTAGATATAGATACGGATTTGGAGTCAAAAAATTTTATATTACCATAAAACCATACAAAACATCACTTTTGTTCATGGAGTCACTTGGAGTCACTTTTTTTTTATCCATTTTCCACTTTCATACCATTAAACCATATGTTTCTTCACTTTTTTTTGACTCCACTACCTTACATTTGACTCCATTGTGACTCCAATTTGCCTCCATCACTCATTTTTTGTGACTCCATTGTGACTCCAATTTGCCTCCAACTGACTCCACAAAAAAACATCTATTTTTATACCTTTAAATCTTTTTTTTTGCATATTGACTCCTGACTCCATGCTATATAAAAATATGTTTCTTTTTTGATCTTGTTTTTTAAGAATTAAAATTTTTTTTTAAAAAAATCATCATTTTTATCCCATTAAACCTTTATTTTTTGTATATTATTTTTGACTCCATGACTGATATTTTGAAAATTTTTGATTAAATTCAACTGAAAATTTTTTTTAAAAAAATCATCATTTTGATCCCATTAAACCTTTATTTTTTGCACATCGTTTTTGACTCCATGATTGATATTTTACCAATTTTTTAAAAATTAAAAAAAAGTTTTACGCTTCGCGCGTTTTTTTTTTTTTTTTTTTTTTTTGGATAGCAATTTTTAAATCGAGATAAAATAAAATGAATTTAAA
>NZ_JAOSIS010000035.1:0-4561 GCF_030586915.1 'Vigna radiata' phytoplasma | reverse complement strand
TGTGTTATAAAAGTTATTCATTCCCTGCTGGAGTTCTCTTTTTAAGGAGCCGTCATTTGTTGAACGATATTGAATTTTACTCAATGTTCGTAAAAGTTTAGTTTCTGGTGAAACCGTTGTTGACATAGTATATCAACTCCTTTCCCGATACCATTGAATAACTAGTAAATTACTTTCTTCTTTCGCCCTATAAGAGTGATTAACTCTCTTCTTGGTAAGATGATTAACTAAATTATTCCAAATTTAGGTTTACCCTTACGACTACTGAGAAGATTCTTTATCCTTGACCATCCGGGCTTTAATTTCCGGATCCGTAAACTTAATTACTTAGTTTTAGGATTCTCCAAGTTACTCTAAATATCTACCTTTGCCTTTTAGGTGAAGTGACCGCTAATGTTTTAGTGTCTTTCCTGACTGTCGGTGAGATTTCAGCTTTCTTATTGATAAACTATACAGTTCCACAATCCTAAACTGATAGCTGCTGAACTACACGGTTTCATTAGTTTGCGTGATAGGTATTACATTACATCTACTTTTCTTCTTGGGTCATTTCAGACTTATCCGTGAGGCAATTTAGTTGCGAGGTCTTCTTGATTAACTACTTCATCTCAACCCGCTTTTATGATCTGCTTTAATCTGTCATTCTTTCGTTTAACAGACCGATCATATCCATTCAATGTTTATCGGAATTGGTTATTGGTTAGATAACACGATATTTAGGCATATTTTGGCGCCCATAGCGATATATTCAAATTTCTAAATTTGATAATAATATCTTTTATTATCAGAAAGGTTATGAAATTTTGCGAATCAAAAAAAATTTTTATAAAAAAAATATTTTATTTAAATAATGGTTATTTTTAGGAATAGTAATTATAATTATGATTAATAAAAATTATCATAATGTTATTTCTTCTTAAACACCTTTATCTTTTTTAGAACAAGAAAAAGAGATTTTCTAACCTGAAGAAACACCGCTTCCTTCTAATCCACAATCTTTTACAAAAACTATTTCACCGAAAATCAAAACAACTGCAGTATGTTTATAATAAATTAAAACTGATCTTTTTCAAGAATCTTCTAATCCTGCTTTCTTACTACTTGATTTATCTTTCGAAGAAAAAAATTGCGGAATTGAAAACGAGTTGGTAACAAATGTTAGAAGGTTCATAAAAAATTATGAATATTTTATTAAATATAAAAAAGAATATGATCAATACTAATTTGTAATTAAATCCTTTTCCAAATCGAATAACAGTTTTAAAACCACAAACAATTTTATTAGAAAAAGATAAATGATAGAAGAGGTCATAAAGATAAAATTGAAAAAAACTTAAAGAAAAAATACTTGAAATAATTATTAAAATCAAAGATATTAATATTCAAATTAGTACATTAGAAATTAAATAAAAATATTACCAAGATAAGTTAGTTAATATTGAAAAATATAAAAAAAGATAGAAAAATACACGAAAGAAATCAGTGAATATTCTATTATTTCAAAACAAAAATTCCTTTTACGATATCACCTCAACTGAGGGATAAATAAAAGGAGAGTTATAAGTTAAAATGATGCAAATAAAAAATAAATTACATCTTTTGTCATCCTCTTTAATTAGTTGTTTAGGATTATTCTTCTTAATGAATATTAATCAAGTTATGGCAATGAATCCAAACTTTCCAGGAACTAGTAACAATCAACCTTCTCAACATAATCTCACTATTGAAGAAAATATTATCTATTTAAAACAAAAAATTTATGATAATGCAACCACAATAACAAACATAAATAAAACATTAAAAGAATCAGTTAATCTTACTGATGATGAAAAAAAGACTATTAAGATTAAAAACAAATCACGAACAATTAGTTAATAATCAAAAAGAACAACTAAAAATTTATCAACATCTTTTAAATATACTTTAAATAATGACAATAACTAAAAATATTATCAATATAAAAATAATTTTCTTTTCTTAAATATAAAAGACCTTTTTGCGGGGGGTCTTTTTTTATTTAAATAAATATAATAAAACATTAAATGTATTTAATTTAAAGATTTACTATTTAAAAGAGATTTTATTTAATTTATTTTTTATTTATTATAAATAATAAGGATACATATAAGTTATTAATAATATTTTGATGATGATTAATCAATTATTTATCGATAATTATTGCTTTTAGTAAAATGATAAAATTAATTTTAAAAAGAACAACATTATTTTTTAGTTAATAAATCTAATTTTTTTCTTAATTTAAGTTCTAATTCTGTTATTTCTAAATGTAAATCATATAAATTTGTTTTAAGATTATTTTTCTTTGATTTTAAACAAGATATTTGATATTTTAAAAAACTTTTAGAAACATTAAAATGGGATTTATTTTTAATTTTTAAATTCAATGATAACAATTCTTTGTCTACTGTATCAATTTCTTTTAATAATTCATTTTTTTTCCTTGAAAATTGATCTATTTTGTCTCTTAAAATTTCTATTTTAGTTTCTAAACAATCAAATAATATTTCAGAAGATTCTGTTCTTTTGATTGTTGAATAATTCGAACCAGCGTAAACTATATAAGATTTTTGATTATTTATAAATATTAAAGCTAAGAAAATTATAAATAAACAAATCATATTAATTTTTTTTATTTGTATTTTTGTGAACTTAAAATTCATATGATAAAAAACTTTCTAATGAAATTGACAAATATTTATAATTTTTTTATAAATTAATGAATATTTTTAAAAATTCATGAACAATCCATCTATAAGAAATAATAATTTGATTAAATTACAATTTTTTTCTTAAATATATATTCTTAAATATTAATAGAAAAAAATATTATTAATTTGGTTCCTCAAATGAAAAAAAAGTTTATATTATTTTATTTAAATTTAATATATTAAGATAAAATTAATAGTTATATAAATTTTATTAAATATTTAATACATTTTTATTATATATTTTTTTTGAAATTTTATTTTCATAATAATGGAAAATGGAAAATTTATTTTTAAAATTATTATCATTAAAATAATTATTTATTATTTTAATAATATTAAAAAATAATTTTATTTTTAATATTAATATTAAAACCGCATTTAATAATATAAATTAATTTTTTATAAAAAATCATATTTAATTAAGCTTATTAATATTATAAGTAAGATAAAAAATTTATTTTTACTTTTTTCAAAATCTTGAAATAAAACATTAAGGTAAAAGATTAGGATGCCAAAGATACCTAAAATTCGCGGTATTTAAAAAATAACCAGGTCAGATCGCACTGCACCCCAAAAGTATTACAATTAATAAAATCTGTTAATTATGTTCAAGATCAACTTTATTAGTTGATCTTTTTTTGTTTTTTTGCTCTTTTCAAATGAATCAAGAGGATAAATAGTCAATTTCATAAGGTTAATTAAATGGTTTACATAATTAATATTATAGGAAGTAAACTTTATAATAAAAAACATGGTTTTTACATAATATTTAATATTTTTATAAATAACAAATTTTTTAAAAAAATCATATATTTTTTTATATAAAAAATTATTTTTTTGATATTTTTATTCTAAATATAATTAAAAATAACTTATTTTAAAACCATTTAATTAATTTAAATAAATTTCACTTTATTTTATTACGTAATAAGTTTCTTAAATATTATTTATATTAAACAATATTTAATATAATTAAACATAGTTAGCTATTTTTTGATATTTTTATTCTAAATATAATTAAAAATAACTTATTTTAAAACCATTTAATTAATTTAAATAAATTTCACTTTATTTTATTACGTAATAAGTTTCTTAAATATTATTTATATTAAACAATATTTAATATAATTAAACATAGTTATCTAAATTTAAATTTTTCTAATTATAAATATATTTGAATAGACATTCTAAAATTTATTTTTTTATTATTTGCTTAAACAATTTTCATAAATTATCAAATAAATATATACGAAAAATATTAATACAGTGATATTTTGATTATAGAAGTTTTCAGTATTAAAAAATGATAAAAATAAAAAAATTTTTAATTAAAACTATTAGTGATTGCTAGAAATATAATCAAGAAATGGGCAAAGTTACTTTATTTTTACATAAAAATCACTGTTTTATATTATTATGTTTAACGAAGTAATTAACGAAAACAAAAAATCATTAACCAATGAATTAACAAAGAAAATTTACGCTTATGATATAAGAATATTAACAGCAGCAATTTAACCAAACTATGACGTCAACAAAAAAAGATTACCAAAGAAAACTTAAATAATATCAAAACTCACAACGATAAATAAATCGTAAAAAATATATTATAATTTTCAATAAATAAATTTTTTTTAAAATATTTAATTTATAAAATTATATAAATAGTGATATATTTAAATTTCAATATTTTTTATTTAAATTCTATGAAATTTTCTATGAAATTTTTTATAAAATTATTAGTAATATAAATATTAACTTATTAAAGAAGTGTATATTTAATATTCTTTATATCAATAATGATAAGGATAATAAATTAAATATTAAATTGT
>NZ_JAOSIS010000034.1:0-5125 GCF_030586915.1 'Vigna radiata' phytoplasma | reverse complement strand
GAAAAAGCTGGAGATTTATCTGCTATTTTAAGTAGCTTACAAACGGGAGAGATTTTATTTATTGACGAAATTCATCGATTACCAAAAACAGTAGAAGAAATACTATATTCTGCTATGGAAGATTATGCTTTAGATATTGTTATTGGTAAAGATTATGATAGGAGAACTATTAGAATTAAATTATCAGCTTTTTCTTTAATAGGGGCAACTACCAAATTTGGACATATCTCTTTTCCACTAAGAGATCGATTTGGTTTAACTTTAAAATTAGATTATTATAAAGAATCAGAATTAAAAACTATTCTGCAAAGAACAGCTAAAGTTTATAATAACTATATAGAAGAAGAAGCATTAACAGAATTAGTAAAGCGCAGTCGAGGAACACCTAGAATAGCTAATCGTTTGTTTCGTAGAACGCGTGATTTTGCAGAAATATATTCTAATAAAGTAATTACTCATCAAATAACACTAGAAACATTAAAAAAATTAAAAATTGATGAAAATGGATTAAATGAAACAGATTATAATTATTTAAATAATTTAGTATTTAAATTTAATGGTGGCCCTGTAGGAATTAAAAATTTAGCCGCTACTTTAGGAGAAGAAATTTTTACTATAGAAGAAGTTTATGAACCTTATTTGATACAAAAAGGCTATATAAAAAGAACACCAAAAGGTCGTATAGCAACTAATTTAACTATTAAATTACTAAATAAATTAAATCGAAAATCAATATGATTTCTTAATATAATCTTATTTTGTTAATCAAATTGAAATAAATTCGTTGTAAAAGATATTCAATATCATTATTAAAATTATGAATATTTTTAATAAATTATTAACCACTCCTTAAATAAATTAAAAATTTTTTTAATTTTTTTATAATCAATTACAATTATAATCAATTATTTGTTTTAAAATCGTTTTATAATCTTGTTCCCTTAAATAAGAAGAATTATCTAGTAATTTGACATATATTTCATCCTTAGAAAAACGCGGAATTATATGAACATGATAATGAAAAATAGTTTGCCCAGCCACTGATCCATTATTATTTATTAAATTTAAACCAGAAGCTTTAAAAGCTTTAATCAATACGTGACTAATTTGGTAAACTATTTTGAATAAATGTAAAAAAACATCTTGTGGCACATCTTGAATATCGGCATAAACTTTTTTAGTAATAACCAAAGTGTGACCACGAGTAACTTGAGAAATATCTAAAAAAGCCATCACCAAATCATCTTCATAAATAATATAACTCGGTATTTGTTTATCAACTATTTTAGAAAAAATACTATGCATATTTAAATTTTTTCCTTTTTTTTATAAAAATTTTAATTCAAAATAATAGGTTTAAAAATTATCCATCAAATTCAATTTTAAATTTAAGATAAATGAAACAATTTGTTCTTACTAATATTTTTAAAATTAATCTTAGCAATTTTATAAAAAATTGATAAACCATATTTTTCATAAATTAATTTAATTTGTTGATTGACTAAATCAGAAGCTCCTAAAATTAATTTTAAATTATTATCTTTCCCTAATTTTTCTATCTCTTGTAAGAATAAATAACGAGCAATAATAGAAGCAGCAGCTACACATAAAAATTTAGATTCAGCTTTAGTTTTAAATATAGAGATAGAATATTTGCGTTTCAATATCAAAATTGGTATTTTTGATATCTATTACAAACAGCCCCCCTCTAAACCGGACAAGCAAGTTTCCAAGCATCCGGCTTGCCATAATTTACCTTCTTACGAAGACTAACTTAATGTCACCACTGGTTAGTTGTTGATTATAATCGTCCTGTAACACTTTATGATATTGCACAATAAATTACTGACTTCTTTCGCCCTATAAAGGTCGTTAACCTTCATCTTGGGAGGGCGATTAACTTAATTATTCCAAATTAAGTTTTACTCCTCCGACTACTAAAAAGTCGCTTTATCCTTGAGCCTAATGACTTTTATTTCATTATTAGTTAATTTAATAACTAGCTTTTAGGATTCTCCAAGTTACTCTAAATATCAACCTTGATTCCTTAGGTGAATTAACCATTTTACTAATGGTGAGATTCCAGGTTTTTAATTGATAAACTATCCAGCCCAATTATTTTAGGTTGATAGTCTCTGGACTGCTCGTTTATAGTAGTTTACGAGACAGGTTATCAAATTACATCTTCTTAGCTTCTTAGGCCCTTTCAGGCTTATCCTTAAAATCATTCGGTGGCGGTATCTTCTTGACTAACTACTTCATCGCAAACCGCTTTTAAGAACTGCTGTAATTCTTTATTGTTTCCTTTAAAGAACCGTTCTTAGCCTTTCAGTGTTTATCGCACTGGTGATTGGTTAAATCACACGATATTTAGGCCTCTTTGGCGCCCATAATAGAATGATAAACCTTCGATTCCGTTTTTAAATAATTAAAATAACAAGATTCAGTAGCAAATTGATCGATAATCACTGAAGATGAAAATTTTAAATTATTACAAAATCTTAAAATTAATTTATTATATAAACAAGCAAGTATATGATTAAGATTGAATTTTTTCTTAATTAAATTATTATAATCAAAAGGTTGTAAAATTTCAAAATCATAATCAATATGTTTCATTAAAAAAGGAGCTATTTTAAAAATAGCATTTTTACTTAATAATTTTGAATCTTTAACATTATTTCGCAATAAAAAATCTACTAATTCATTTCTTATATAAACTATACCAACTACTATAGGTCCGAACACATCGCCTTTACCTGATTCATCAGCTCCAACATAATCGATATAATTTTGAAAATTTTCTCTCATTAATTAAAAAACTCCTTTTATTCCGTTAAATTTATTGTTATGAACCAAATAATTATAAAATATTAATAATCCTTTTAATCCTATGATAAAAATAGATTATTTACGTTTAAAAAACAAAATTAGTTTTTAATTGTATATATTCTTACTAAACACTCCCCTATAAAACCTTACAAACAAATATCTAAATTAATTTATTAAGCGAAGTAACTACTAATAAGTAATATTGTATTTCTTGAAAAGTGGTAAGATTCCAGGTTTTTTTCATTAACAAAATACCAGAGATAGAATGACATTTTCATTTTTTATCAGCCACTTGTTACTAGTAATGTAGATACGGATAAATTTAATTACTTGGTTTTCGGATTTCCCAAGTTACTCTAAATTTCTACCTTAATTCTTTAAATGAATTACCTTCCTTTTGAGAGGCTGATGCCAGATTTTCTTTACATGATAAACTACTAAATACTTTATCCATATATCCGATTAAAGCAACTTACAGAACAAGTGAAGCTATTTTTACATCAATTTTTCTTCTTAGGCCCTTTCAGGCTTCTCCATGGAATTATTTGGTGGCGGGTGTCATATTGACACTAATTGGCTTTCATCTCAATCCGCTTTTATGGTCTGCTGTTGTAATTAGTCATTCTTTAATTTAACCTACTGACCGTATCGTTTCAGGATTTATCTTCTCTGGATATTGGGGAAATCACACAATATTTAAACCTCTTCAGCGCACATCCCAATTAATAGGTTTTTTTTGATGATATTTTAAATATTCATTAGCACGAGAAAATGGCTTAGAACCAAAAAAACCTCGATAAACCGAAAGTGGTGAAGGATGACTACTTTCAATAATCAAATTATCTTTAATATTTAGATAACTTTTATAATCTTGAGCTTGTTTCCCCCACAAAATATAAACAATATTTTTTTTAAAAGACAAATAATTAAATATATTAATAGTAAAAATATGCCAACCAATATTTTTATGACTTAAAGAAAAACCTTCTTCAACAGTTAAAATAGTATTCAATAATAATACCCCTTCATAAGCCCAAGAAAATAATTGATTCGTAGAAGCTTTAATGGATAAATCATTTTGTAACTCAATAAAAATATTCTTTAAACTTTTAGGAGTATCCGAAGATAAAGTGCTAAAAGCTAAACCGTGAGCTTGATTAGGTCCAGGATAAGGATCCTGACCTAAAATAACAACTTTTACTTTGTCCCAAGGAGTACACTTAAACGCATTAAAAAGATTTTTTGGATGTGGCAAAATTTTCTTACCCAATTTATATTGAGTTATTAAAAATTTTTTTATTTTAATAAAATACTCTTTTTGTTGTTCTTTTTTGAGAATATATTCCCAATTTATATTAGGAAAAATAATATTATCACCCATATATAATAAACCTTTTAATAAAATAATAATCTAAAATAGCTAATTAAAGTTTTAAACTAAATTATCATTAGATGAAGATTCATCGAAAATAATAAAGTAAAATAATAATAAAATCATACTCCATATTAGTATATAAGTTATTTCATAAGGAATTTTAAAAGAATATTTATAAAAAATATTATGATAAGGAATTTTTTCTTCAAATTTTTGAACAAAAGAATTATTATCACCCTTCGTAGTGACATATTTTTCTTGAGTATTATTAAAAACTACTCTATGAATAATAAAACTATCTTTTAAATAAGCAAATTCAGAAGAATCTGCTTTGAATATAATTATATCTCCATCTAATTTTCCGGGATTACTTGTTTTTAAAAGTTTACATTTATCTTCATCTAATAAAGTAAAAAAAACTATATCATCAACACGCATTTTAGGTAACATGCTATCACTAGATACTCGAGAAAAATTAAAACGAAAAATTTTAGTAGTATTTTCTTTATCTAAAATTAAATTACATAATAAAAATATAACTAAAAAAAATAAAAATAGATTAAAAAAATAATAAATAATATTTCTAATTATACTTAACCTAAAATACCTTTTATATTTTATAAAGCCCATTATAAAATCACCATTATGCCCCATTCTTTAAAATTATTCTGAAAAAATTTCTTTATATATAAATATACATTCGCCAACAAAGGAGAAATAATTCCTCCTTGAGGAGAGCCTGATAAAGATTCATATTTGATGCCATCTTTCATGAAACCGGCTTTCAACCATTTGTTAATGTTTGAGAGCGTTTTATGCTTTTTGATGAACTGATTGAAGGTTCTCATCAGAATCTCATGATTAATGGTATCAAAGTAACCTTTTAAGTCGATTTTGATAATATAATCTATTCCTTTA
>NZ_JAOSIS010000033.1:2572-5206 GCF_030586915.1 'Vigna radiata' phytoplasma | reverse complement strand
CATATTAAGTAAAATTATAGTAATTTAAGTTGATCACTACTTCTTTGAAAACTGAAGATGATATTTTATTATTTATTATGATGTTTATATCATAAAAATTTTAAATATTACTATAATTTAAATAAGTAATATTTACTTATTTAAATAATTTATTACGAAGAGTTTGATCCTGGCTCAGGATGAACGCTGGCGGCGTGCCTAATACATGCAAGTCGAACGGAAACCTTCGGGTTTTAGTGGCGAACGGGTGAGTAACACGTAAGCAACCTACCCTAAAGACGAGGATAACCATTGGAAACAGTGGCTAAGACTGGATAGGAAGATAAAAGGCATCTTGTATCTTTTAAAAGACCTAGTTAATAGGTATGCTTTAGGAGGGGCTTGCGCCATATTAGTTAGTTGGTAGGGTAATGGCCTACCAAGACGATGATGTGTAGCTGGACTGAGAGGTTGAACAGCCACATTGGGACTGAGACACGGCCCAAACTCCTACGGGAGGCAGCAGTAGGGAATTTTCGGCAATGGAGGAAACTCTGACCGAGCAACGCCGCGTGAATGACGAAGTACTTCGGTATGTAAAGTTCTTTTATCGAGGAAGAAAAGCAAATGGCGAACCATTTGTTTGCCGGTACTTGATGAATAAGCCCCGGCTAATTATGTGCCAGCAGCCGCGGTAAGACATAAGGGGCAAGTGTTATCCGGAATTATTGGGCGTAAAGGGTGCGTAGGCGGTCTAGTAAGTCAGTGGTGTAATGGCAACGCTTAACGTTGTCCGGCTATTGAAACTGCTAAACTTGAGTTAGATAGAGGCGAGTGGAATTCCATGTGTAGCGGTAAAATGCGTAAATATATGGAGGAACACCAGAGGCGTAGGCGGCTCGCTGGGTCTTAACTGACGCTGAGGCACGAAAGCGTGGGGAGCAAACAGGATTAGATACCCTGGTAGTCCACGCCGTAAACGATGAGTACTAAGTGTCGGGTTAAACCGGTACTGAAGTTAACACATTAAGTACTCCGCCTGAGTAGTACGTACGCAAGTATGAAACTTAAAGGAATTGACGGGACTCCGCACAAGCGGTGGATCATGTTGTTTAATTCGAAGATACCCGAAAAACCTTACCAGGTCTTGACATGTTTTTGCAAAATGATAGTAATATCGTGGAGGTTACCAGAAACACAGGTGGTGCATGGTTGTCGTCAGCTCGTGTCGTGAGATGTTAGGTTAAGTCCTAAAACGAGCGAAACCCTTATCGTTAGTTGCCAGCACGTTATGGTGGGGACTTTAACGAGACTGCCAATGATAAATTGGAGGAAGGTGAGGATCACGTCAAATCAGCATGCCCCTTATGACCTGGGCTACAAACGTGATACAATGGCTGTTACAAAGGGTAGCTGAAACGCAAGTTCTTGGCCAATCCCCAAAAACAGTCCCAGTCCGGATTGAAGTCTGCAACTCGACTTCATGAAGTTGGAATCGCTAGTAATCGCGAATCAGCATGTCGCGGTGAATACGTTCTCGGGGTTTGTACACACCGCCCGTCAAACCACGAAAGTTGGCAATACCCCAAAACGGTAGCCTAACTCGTTTATTCGAGAGGGCGCCGTCTAAGGTAGGGTCGATGATTGGGGTTAAGTCGTAACAAGGTATCCCTACCGGAAGGTGGGGATGGATCACCTCCTTTCTAAGGAAACCAATAAAATCAATCATCTTCAGTTTTGAAAGACTTAGGCAACTAAGTTTTTCTTCGTGACTTCACGAAGGGCCTATAGCTCAGTTGGTTAGAGCACACGCCTGATAAGCGTGAGGTCGGTGGTTCAAGTCCATTTAGGCCCACCAGAGTTATAGGTTTCGTAAGAACACAAATTCTTTGAAAATTAGGTAAATAATAGTTATTTATCCGGAACATTAAAGGAAATAAGAGCGCACAGTGGATGCCTAGGCACCAAGAGCTGATGAAGGACGCAATTAACGGCGATACGCTACGGGGAGCTGTAAATAAGTGTAGATCCGTGGATTTCCGAATGGGGCAACCTACTATAAGAAGTTATAGTATCAATTGTTAGGCAACTAACTGATTGAAAGGAACGCAGTGAACTGAAATATCTAAGTAACTGCAGGAACAGAAAGTAATAACGATTCCGGTAGTAGTGACGAGCGAATCCGGAACAGCCGGATACCAATAACTAGTTACCAAATTTTAATTAACTCGAAATAGTTGGAAAGCTATATCCCAGAAGGTGAAAATCCTGTAGAGGTAAGTTAAAATCTAGGGTATCCTCAAGTACGGCGAGACACGAGAAATCTTGTTGGAAGATAGGAGGACCATCTCCTAAGGCTAAATACTCCTTGGTGACCGATAGTGAACTAGTACCGTGAGGGAAAGGTGAAAAGAACCCCGGAAGGGGAGTGAAATAGATCCTGAAACTGTGTGCTTACAAGTAGTCAAAGCTCGTTTAAGAGTGATGGCGTGCCTTTTGCAGAATGAACCGGCGAGTTATGATATAGAGCAAGGTTAAGTTTGAAGGAACGTAGCCGTAGCGAAAGCGAGTCTGAATAGGGCGTTTAGTTGTATGTCATAGACCCGAAACTGAAGTGAGCTAGCCATGAACAGGCTGAAGTGACGTGACCGACGT
>NZ_JAOSIS010000033.1:0-2480 GCF_030586915.1 'Vigna radiata' phytoplasma | reverse complement strand
CCGCGTCATGGAGGGCCGAACCAGGACACGTTGAAAAGTGTTTGGATGATTTGTGGCTAGAGGTGAAATTCCAATCGAACTCAGAGATAGCTGGTTCTCCCCGAAATAGCTTTAGGGCTAGCGTTGGGTATTTAATAGTTCTTGAAGGTAGAGCACTAAATGAGTGCGGGCTCCACCTCGGGGTACCAATCTCAATTAAACTCCGAATGTCAAGAACCGTATCCCAGCAGTCAGACGATGGGTGATAAGGTCCATGGTCAAAAGGGAAAGAGCCCAGACCGTCAGCTAAGGTCCCTAAATTAATGTTAAGTGGTTAAGGAAGTAAAAACGTTAAAACAATTAGGAAGTTGGCTTAGAAGCAGCCATCTTTTAAAGAGTGCGTAATAGCTCACTAATCTAATATTTTTGCACCGAAAATGTAACGGGGCTAAACATTATACCGAAGCTACGGATATGTTCCGGCTAGTAATAGCTAAGGAACATGTGGTAGGGGAAGCGTTCTAACATCGTAGAAGCTATAGCGGAAGCAGTAGTGGAGAGGTTAGAAGTGAGAATGCCGGTGTAAGTAACGAAAAGATAGATGAGAATTCTATCCGTCGAAAACCCAAGGTTTCCAGGGGCAGGGTCGTCCGCCCTGGGTTAGTCAGGAACTAAGGCGAGGCAGCAATGCGTAGTCGATGACCAGCAGGCTAAAATTCCTGCACTAAAAAAATCACTGATGGAGGGACAAAAGAGGATAAGCACGCCCTTTATTGGATTAGGGTCGAAAAATCGAGTTTGAGAAGATAGGCAAATCCGTCTTCTTACTTGCCAAAAAATGAGATTTGAGGGTAACGTGACTGTGTTCATATTTTCTAGAAAAGCTTCTAGGGTTAATGATTTTTTTACCTGTACCGTAAACCGACACAGGTGGGAAGGTAGAGTATACTAAGACGCGCGAGAAAACTCTTGTTAAGGAACTCGGCAAAATGACTCCGTAACTTCGGGATAAGGAGAGCTTTTATGATAAAAAGTAAAAGCCGCAGAGAATAGGCCCAAGCGACTGTTTATCAAAAACACAGGTCTCTGCTAAACCGTAAGGTGATGTATAGGGGCTGATGCCTGCCCGGTGCTGGAAGATTAAGAGGAGATGTTCGGGCTTGCCCAAAGCATTGAATTGAAGTCCCAGTGAACGGCGGCCGTAACTATAACGGTCCTAAGGTAGCGAAATTCCTTGTCGGGTAAATTCCGACCTGCACGAAAGGCATAACGATTTGGGCGCTGTCTCAACAAGAGTCTCGGTGAAATCAAATTACCGGTGAAAATGCCGGTTACCCGCGACAGGACGAAAAGACCCCATGGAGCTTTACTGTAGCTTAATATTGGAATTGGAAATCTCATGTACAGGATAGGTGGGAGACAGAGAACTTTAGACGCTAGTTTAAAGGGAGTCACCGGTGGGATACCACTCTTGAGATTTTTAGTTTCTAACCTGCATAAGTGGATTATGAGGGACAGTGTTTGGTGGGCAGTTTGACTGGGGCGGTCGCCTCCTAAAAAGTAACGGAGGCGTTCAAAGGTTCCCTCAAAATGGTCAGAAATCATTTTTAGAGCGTAAAGGTATAAGGGAGCTTGACTGTGAGACCTACAAGTCGAGCAGGGACGAAAGTCGGACTTAGTGATCTTGCGGTACCGAATGGAAGGGCCGTGACTCAACGGATAAAAGCTACCCTGGGGATAACAGCCTTATCGCCCCCGAGCGTTCACAGCGACGGGGCGGTTTGGGACCTCGATGTCGGCTCATCGCATCCTGGAGCTGGAGCAGGTTCCAAGGGTTGGGCTGTTCGCCCATTAAAGCGGTACGCGAGCTGGGTTCAGAACGTCGTGAGACAGTTCGGTCTCTATCCGTCGTGGGCGTTGGAAATTTGCGAGGAACTGTCCCTAGTATGAGAAGACCGGGATGGATATACCGCTGGTGCACCAGTTGGTTCGCCAGAGCCATAGCTGGGTAGCTATGTATAGTATGGATAAACACTGAAAGCATCTAAGTGTGAAGCCTCCCTCAAGATGAGATTTCCCTAAGAGATCCCTGAAAGACGATCAGGTTGATAGGCTAGAAGTGGAAGAGTAGTGATATTTGGAGCTGACTAGTACTAATAGATCCAACGACTTTGATGATAATGGAAAATAACTAGAATTTGCCTAGTTTTGAGAGATTCCGGGTGATTTAACACAGGGGGTCCACCTGTTCCCATCCCGAACACAGCAGTTAAGACCTGTGGTCCCCACAATAGTAATTCATTTGGATTGCCAAGATAGGGGTTTGCCCGGAATTATTTGTAGTAGAGAATTAGCTCAGCTGGGAGAGCGTCTGCCTTACAAGCAGAAGGTCGGGGGTTCGATCCCCTCATTCTCTACCAAAACCGGAAACTTAAGAAGTAAATTTTTAAGATTTTTAGGTAATTATAAGTTTTTAGGTAATTATAAGTGTTATTTAAGCC
>NZ_JAOSIS010000032.1:827-5524 GCF_030586915.1 'Vigna radiata' phytoplasma | reverse complement strand
TCTTTTTCTTCTTTTATTTTTTTATTTTGTTCTAAATATTTAATATTTTGAGGATTAGCTAAAAGAGCTTTTTTAGTTCTAATTAAATAGTTACCAAAACCAGGATTAACTTGAATAATTTCTTCTTTTTTACCTTTATCACTCAAGTCTTCTAATAAAATAATTTTCATATTTTCATTTCCTTCTTGATATTCATTTTTTAAAATGTTTTTTAATTCTAATAAAACATTATCAATATTACTGTTTTTAATTTGGGAGGCTGCGCTATTAATATGTCCTCCTCCATTCATTTGCTCCATAATAATTTGTACATTGATATTATCGCTACATGATCTAGCGCTAATACCTATTTGATTATCGGATAATTCTCCTATTACAAAAGCTGCTTCAATATTTTGTACATTTAAAGAATTTTCTGCTACTTTAGCCAAAAAAGAACGATCATTAATCGGTTTATCACTGGTTATAATAGCAAATTTTTTCATATAAATTTCCATACGAGATAATAGTCTATTCATTTCTAAAATTTGATCAAAATCCTGTCTTAGCCATAATTTAATTTTTTGACTTTCAGCGCCCATATTAATTAAACGCGATGCTACTTCTAAAGTTCTTGCGCTAGTTCGGGAGGTAAAAAAGTTAGTATCAATAATCATTCCTCCATACATAATAGTAGCTTCTAATGGCGAAATGTATACTGGATGATTTAAAAAGTATATTAATTCCATTATCATTTCTACAGTTGATGAAGATGATGCATCTATATAAGCGAATTTATTAGAAATAATTTTTTCTGAAGAACGATGATGGTCAATAATAATTATATTATCAGTTAAATTTAACAGTTCATTGTTATCTAAAATTTCTAAATGTTGATTATCTACAATAATAATTAAGGAATTTTTATTTATTATTTTATTCGCTTTATTAGCATTAATAATATTTTTTAAAAGCTTAGGATTTTCTTTATTTAAATTTTCATAAATATTTTTAAAATTTTTTTCCATAAAAATTGTATCTATAATAATATAATGATCTTGATCGCTATTTAGAATAGATGCTATTTTATAAATAGCAATCATAGAACCAAAAGCATCTAGATCTGGATTTTTATGACTCATAAAAAAACAATTATTATGTTTTTGAATTAGATCTTTAATGATTTCTGAATTAACTCTAGATACTATTTTAGAGTTGGTATTTAAAGAGGTTTTGGTCGCTCCAAAATATTGAATTTTTTGATTTTCAATATTAATTACTACTTGATCTCCTCCTCTTTTTTGTGCTAATTCTAATGCGCTTTGAGAATAATAAGCTAATTGGTTAAAAGGTAGATTATAGCAAGCGATTCCCATAGATAAAGTGATATTTAATTTATATTTTTCAGAAATATTTCTTATATTTTTCAAAATTGAAAATTTTTCTAATATCATATTTTCTAATTGTTCTCTTTTTAATAAAAGTAAAAATTTATCATCCGATAATTGTTTTAAATAAGTTTCATAAATTTCGAAGAAATCTGAAATAGCGCTTAAATATTCTACTTTAATTTGTGATTGTTCTGAAAAATCTAAATTTTTTAAAGAATTTTCTAAATTATCAAAAGATAAAAATATTAAAGCTGGTGTTGATCGATGATAAAGAGTTTGTACCTTTTCTCTTTGAGTTGCGTCGAATAGATAAAAAACATTAAATTCTTTTTTATATAAGCAATCAAAGTATTTATCTTTGATTTTTAAAACTATTTGTTGTTCTTTTTCTTTAATATTTAATAATTCAGCCATTTGGTTATTGATTAAGTTTAAAGATGTATTGATGTCAGGGTTATTAAATATTTTGTTTGCGTAAGTATTTATCCATTCAATAGTATTATTAGCGGTATTAATCACTATAATTCCTATAGTTAATTCGTTAAAAACTTCTTCACCTATTTTGTCTATATAATAAGATAATTTAGACCATAAAGCCAATCTTTTTTGTAATCTTTTAATTTTTAAACTACGTTGAAAATGCATATAAATACTTAAAAAGATAAAAAAGATTACTAATTTTCCAAGAATACTAAAAAACAATTTAATAATAATTTTTTTTACTTCTTGAATTTCTTTATTTGGGTTGTGAATTAATAATTTGATGTTATCATAGTCAAGGAAGGTCATATATAGAAATGTACCAATCAAAATTATAAATAAAAAAATTTTTTTATAATTGAGATTTTTTTTTCTTAATGTTAACATAATTAATTATTAAACTCTCTTTTCTAAAAAAACGGGGGCAAATATATAATTTTGTTATATAAAAAAACAAAACAAGTTAGATAAAACTTGTTTATTATTTATAAATATTTTACTTTTCGACAAAAGGTATTAAGGCCATATGACGCGCTCTTTTTATAGCTGTAGCTAATTTTCTTTGCCATTTAGCACATACTCCGGTTATTCTAGATGGTAAAATTTTACCTTCACTAGTTATAAATTTTTTTAGAATTTCTATATTTTTAAAATCTATATTAGTAAATTTATTTTGTGTAAAAAAACATACTTTACGACGTTTTTTAAAATATTTTTTTCGAATCATTTGCATATTTATAGTTTTACTCTTATATTCCTTATAAAATTTTAATTTTTAAAAAAGCGACTCATCTTCATCTTCTTTAATATCGGAAAAACTTTGATTATTTTTTTTTATATCTCTGTTATGTGATGTTTGTTCGACATCTAAATGATTGGAATATTCTGATTTTTGTTTATTTTTTTTATAATCCGAATATTCTTTGCTTTCTAAAAATTTAATATTTGTGCATAAAATTTTTGTATCAAAAGTTGTTTTTTGTTGATTATTATGATCTTCGTAAATTTCTGTTCTAACTCGGCCCTCTATAGCTAACAAACTCCCTTTAGTAATGTATCTAGTTAAGCTTTCTGCTTGTTTATCCCAAGCGATACAACGAATTAAATCTGATTCTTTTTTTCCTTCTTGGTTTGTATACCCTCTATCTATTATCAAATGAAAAATAACATAAGGTACGTTAGTTTCTTTTGTAAATCTTATTTCAGGATCTTTTGTTATTCTGCCTATTAAAAATACCCTATTTAACATTATTTTCTCCTAATTTATGTGTTTTATTTTTTGATAATAAGAAAACGAAGTATTTCTTCAGTTATTTGCATTAATTGATTAAATTTTTCTACAAATGTATTATCTGCTTTAATTGTTGATTGTACATAATATCCTTGTTGGAATTTTTTAATTGGATAAGCTAATTCTTTTAATTCTATAGAAGCAGGTATAATTTCTTCAAAACAATTAATATCTTTATTTTTGATAAAAGTTTTTTTTAAATTTTCTACTATTTCTTGCGCTTGTTCTTGACTTATATTGGGTTTTATAATGTACATTAATTCATATTCTTTCATTTTGGTGGATTTTTTTGCTCCTTTTGATCAATTGTTTAATTAATTTTTAAAAATATTTAACTATTTCATATCTTTATACTTTTATTTTAATCTTTTTGGATAAAAATATAGTAATTTTTTCAAATTAAATTTTATATAGAAATTTTAACTATTTTATAATAAAACAATATTTCAATTTCTATTATAAAAAATTAAATTTTATCAAATTGAAATGATGATATACTCTGAATTTCATTCTAACAAATAAGAAAAACAATGTCAATAAAATATTTTTAATAAAATGATATTAATAAATTTCATTTATTCGATTCAAACATATCTTTTTTATAATTTGTAATTATGATTTAGATTTTTTATAAAGGAGGTGATTGGTTATGTAACTATAGATGTAATTGCATTTTTACTTTCGATAATTCCTAATAATTAAGTTATATTTTTTAATATAAAGTTAACCTAGTAAATTAAATTTTAAATCTAAAATTTTGTTTTTTTAAACTTAATTTTGTTTAAATTTTTAAAATATTTTTTAAATATTTTATAAAAAAGGAGTTTTTTTTGTGAATTTACACAATGCTATAACTTATCTAAGTGGTATTTTTAATTTTATTAAAAATTATTATCATTATTTTATTAATATTATTTTTGGTTTAATTATGTTTATTTTAGTTTATTTAGCTATTTGGGTTATTAGTTTAATTATTAATATTTTACGTTTGTTACCTAAATTAAATTTTTTTAATAAATCATCTGCTATTACTCATTATCATTTATCAAAACCTAATCTTAATAATAACGATTTACAAAATAAAATATCTCCGCCTAGAGGAATTTTCTTTTCATCGTTTATTATTTTTATATTGTTTATTATATTATTAATGATAAGTTTCTTCTTTATTAAGAGGTTTAATTTTGCTCCAATTACAAAAATTCTAGGTTTATCTGATTTTTCTAAAAATAAATTACATCAATTAACGGCATTACCCAATAATTCTTCTGATAATATGTTTGTTTTTCGTCAAAAATCTGTCAAAGAATTAGATAAATTAGATGCTATTTTGAAGAGTAAGGATTATCATCCTGTTGCATTAGAATCAGAACAAAAACAATTATTAAAAGAATTAGGTGATTTAAAATCTCAAATTATTGCTACTTCTGATATGTCTGAAACACAAATTACAAATAATATTACTGAATTACAACAAAAAGTAAATAAATTAAATCATAAATATGGCGAGATTATTATGAGTAGTGCAGATGTTTTGATGTTGCGTCAAAAATCTG
>NZ_JAOSIS010000032.1:0-730 GCF_030586915.1 'Vigna radiata' phytoplasma | reverse complement strand
CTGTCCAAGAATTAGATAAATTAGATGCTATTTTGAAGAGTAAGGATTATCATCCTGTTGCATTAGAATCAGAACAAAAACAATTATTAAAAGAATTAGGTTATTTAAAATCTCAAATTATTGCTACTTCTGATATGTCTGAAACACAAATTACAAATAATATTACTGAATTAAAACAAAAAATAGATAAATTAAATCATAAATATGGCGAGATTATTATGAGTAGTGCAGATGTTTTGATGTTGCGTCAAAAATCTGTCCAAGAATTAGATAAATTAGATGCTATTTTGAAGAGTAAGGATTATCATCCTGTTGCATTAGAATCAGAACAAAAACAATTATTAAAAGAATTAGGTTATTTAAAATCTCAAATTATTGCTACTCCTGATATGTCTGAAACACAAATTACAAATAATATTACTGAATTAAAACAAAAAGTAGATAAATTAAATCATAAATATGGCGAGATTATTATGAATAAATTGATAAATTCTAATAATTTTAAACAAAATTTACCGAATGTTTGGGTTGTTCCTGTGCCTGTTTTAACTGTAAATTAATTATCAACAATCAAAAATTATTTTAAAAAATATAGGAGTAAAAATAAATTTTACTCCTATTTTTTTATTTTATTTTTTGGGATGATTATATTAATACGGTTTTCAATTGTTTTATGACTGAGTTACATCGATTACATAATTCGTTAGAATTATTATAATTTGTTACATTC
>NZ_JAOSIS010000031.1:0-5673 GCF_030586915.1 'Vigna radiata' phytoplasma | reverse complement strand
GATAGCAACCTCGTTCCTTTATTGGCTTTAACAATTTTGGACTTATTCTTACTGACAGTAAGGTTCAGGTCCTGCTTCAGCCATTGTGTTACTTGGTCTTTGATTCTTTCTGCCTGGTTATACTCACATTTAATGCCGATGATAAAATCATCAGCATAGCGGATATATTCAACTCTTGGTTTTGGATTTAGGTTGATGCGTCTATCAATCTCCAGTTTATGGTGTTGGCGTGTTTTCCATGCCTTCCAATATTCTGGGTTATTTTTCTTAATTGGTCTTCCTTCTTTAATCAGTTCTTCCATCTTCAGGTCAATGTAATGTAAATATACATTCGCTAATAGAGGAGAAATAATTCCTCCCTGAGGAGACCCCGATAAAGACTCATATTTGATACAGTCCTTCATGAAACCGGCTTTTAGCCATTTATTAATGGTTGATAGCGTTTTATGCTTTTTGATGAACTGATTTAGGGTTCTCATCAGAATCTCATGATTAATGGTATCAAAGTAACCTCTTAAGTCAATTTTGACAAGGTAGTCAATTCCTTTAAATCTTTGTTTGACACGTTTGATAGCGTCATGACAGGATTTTTTGGTTCTAAATCCAAAGCTCCATTCCGAGAAAATATTTTCGAAATAAGGAGTTAAGAGTTGTTCCAGACATTTTTGAATCAGTCTATCTTGGATGGTCAGTATGCCCAAGGGTCGGGTTTTCTTATTATCTTTAGGAATGAAGGTTCTTTTAACTGGTTTCGGGTGGTAACCATTATTGACGTATTCCCGATGGTATCTTTCTAGTTTCTTAAGATTGATTCCATCGATGGTTTCATTGTCGATTCCGGGTGTACCCGCTCCCTTGTTAGCCGCAATTTTATTAAATGCTGTTAACGTGTTATAAAAGTTATTCATCCCTTGCTGCAGCTCTCTTTTTAGAGAGTAACCGTTTGATGAACAATTTTGAATTCTATTCAATGTTCGCGAAAGTTTAGTTTTTGGCGAAACTGTTGTTGACATAATATATCAACCCCTTTCCCCGATACCATTGAATAACTAGTAAATTACTTTCTTCTTTCGCCCTATAAGAGTGATTAACTCTCTTCTTGGTAAGACGATTAACTAAATTATTCCAAATTTAGGTTTACTCTTACGACTACTAAGAAGATGCTTTATCCTTGACCATCCAGGCTTTTATTTCCGGATTAGTAAATTTAATTACTTAGTTTTAGGATTCTCCAAGTTACGCTAAATTTCTACCTTAATTCTTTAGGGGAAGTATCCTCGTTCAGAGGCTGATTCCAGGTTTCCTTTATCTGATAAACTATCCAATACTTATCTATAATATTGATAGACTCTGGACTGTCCGTTTAAGCAACTTCCAAACAGGTTACACTATTACATCAGTTTCCTTCTTAGACCATTTCAGGTTTTCCCATAGAATTATTTGGTGGCGAGATCTTCTTGACTAATTTACTTTCGTCGCAATCCGCTTTTATGGTCTGCTGTAATTTGATATTCTTTCGTTTATCAAACCGACCATACCCATTCAGAGTTTATCGGCTCTGGCTACTGGTTGAATAGCGCGAAATTTAGGCCTCTTTGGCGCCCAAACAAAAGTCTTTTTGATTTCCTATTTATTAAAGGAATTAATCACGAAAGTAACTAAAAGATTATCAAAAAAAATACAAAATTGACTTTTTTACTTTTTTAACTAAAATAATCCTAATCAACTTTTTATTCTGTTTGGGAGTGAACCAATGTTTCATTTGTTTTATAGTTAAAACAAATTTCGTGGTGAAAAAGAAAATAGAGTCTCTCCGAGGCTCTATTTATGTAAAGATGATTAAAAAAATCATCGTTACTTTTATTTTATGTTTCATATTTTTCACATCCCTTAGTGGTTTTTTTAGTATCTCCAAAAGAAAGAATGTTTGAAACATTTACTTTCAGAAGATACTTATTCTCATTCTATAAAATAGAAATAAAAAAAATATTTTATCAATTTAATTCCCTTTTTAAAGGGACTTTTTCTTTAGCCAAATATAAAAAAACATAACTACCTGGCAAAGAAAAAAAGTCAATCAAATAAAAAAAGAAAGGAATAAAAAAAGTGATTTAACTAAACAAAAATCAATTAAATGGTTAAGAAAAAAACATTTTTTCATTTAAAAAAACCTTTTTTAAAAAAAATAATAAAATATTAAATTTTTAAGACCCTTATTTTTAAAGGTCTTTTTTTATTCAACAATATTTTTTTATTGCCATTAATAAATGAATATTTTTGTTAACTAAACAAAACAAAGGAGTTTTTATAATATGAACAATTTAAAAAAATTAATAAAAGAAATTATTTTTCTAATTATCAGTGTCATGATCATTTTTACTCCCGCTTATTTTATAAAAAAACATCAGGATGAAGAATTACATTAAAGTTTTATTGAAGTAGATGAAAGTTTTAACCGATTAGGAAAAAAATTAGATTAAGCTAGAAAACAATCCAACAATAGTAATTTTGGTCATGATGAACACGATAACTAGTTGTCACAAAATAAGGGGTCAGTGTGTTAATTGGGTTAAAGAACGGAACGGATCTAATTCTGTAATACTCCCGATTTCGGAGGCATTAATGCATTTGTGACGATGTTGGTAACCAGGCTTTAGTACGTTGATTTAAGTTAACTTTCATGATTAATTACGCTTTCTTAAAAATTTTTTTAAATAATAACCAAAGATATTTTCCTAAAAAATAAAGAAACCTACAAAGGTGATAAAGACATTTAATCATAAAATCAATTAAAGATAATAAATGCGGAAGAAATAATAAAATAATGGTTAATAACCCTAAGTTTAACCATTGATTTCGATAAGTATAATAAATAATTACTTAAAATATTAAAACCATTATTTAATTTGGGTTAACCAAGTATTAAATAGATGCCATTATGATTTGGGTTCTTAGTAGTTAAATAACGATAAAATCGCACTACTATTTCTTGTTTTAATTGGTATATTAGTTTGGCGGATAAAAGATAGAATTTAATGACATAATAAACGATTATAATCAGAATAAACGCAAGTAAAGTAATGATAAAAAAAGATGAGGTTGTTTGGTCAAGATGAAAAGATTTTTTTAATTAACATATTTTTTGGTTTCCTTTTTAAGATTTTGTGTATCAAAAAAAGACCCTGAGAGAGGGTCTTGGGGTTGTGATGAAAAATTAATTAAATTCATTTAATTTATATTGTAAATTAATATATTTTTGGTTTAGATTCTTAATTTTTATCACTAATTTTTGATATTTTGTCATAAGTTCTTGTATTGCGGGGTTTTGATAGGAAATACTTAAAATTTGAATTGCTATTTGATTTCTTTCATATGAATCATGCCAAATTTGTTCATTTATAGACTTTAAAATTTTGATATCATAAATTCTTTGATAAAGATTTTTAATTATTTGATCTAAATCATTTAATTTTTTTTGTAATTTTACATCATCATCTAAATGATGAATAAGAAAATATGAAATTTTAGTAGCTAATTCTTTTCGTTCTAAATAAAGTTTATTAATTTCATTATTTATGTAATTTTCATCATTTAAATTATTTATCGCCATTACTTGATTATTATTCATTGTAAATAATAGTCCTAAAAAAATAAATAAATAAATACTTATTATTTTAAATTGATTTTGTAATTTAAACATTAATTAAATCTCCTTTAATTTTTATTTCTTAAATTTTAATATATTGATAGTTGGTATAATTTTGTTACCAGTCAGAGCTGACTCTTTTATTATTTTCAACTTCTTTTACTTTATCGTTATTATGTTTATCTTTAAAGAGAGATAAAGTTTTACGTAAAAGGTTGAAGTGCAGGTAGAAATCAGTTAATTTGAAATCAGCATTATGAACAAAAGCTTCACCAAGGTAGTATTATGTTTGTATATCAACAATGCACTAAAACGTCTGAAGACGCTATTTAATAATTGTCTAATCATGAAAATTATAAGTTATAACTTAATAATTTTAATAAATTTATTTTATAACGCTTGACAGATAAAAAAACGGGATATAAAAAATTAATAATTAATTCCCCTAAATACTTATAACAGATAAGCTTAAATTAATCCATTAAAGAACATTCATTCTCGAGTAACTCCTTCTTTTTATTTTAACTAAATATTTAATATTATTATTTTTTTATCATTCAAGCAATAACAACAAAAAAACAACAAATAAAAATGATAATACATAAACTCACAATTGCATGTCTTTTGTAAATACTATTTTCTATTTTTTTTATAAAATTTTTTATTTTTAAACTCAATACTTTGCAACTTAAAAATAACATAATTAACAAGAAAACGCTTAAAATTGCTATCAAATTAAAAAATATATTTTTAGTAACCTCATCCATTATAAAATTTGCTTCTTTTTGTAAAGTATTTATGTAGCATAAATTAATGATCAGAAATTGTTTTTTTAGAAAAAAACATAATTGTTAACACATTTAATAAAAAGCCAGAAACATACCATCAACCAAATAATAAACAAAATAATAAATAAAAGAGTAATTTTATTTCTTTTTTTAATAATATCTTTTATTGTGCAAATAAAATTTATTATTAATTCAAAAATTCTGAGACTTAAAAATATTATAGATAAAATAAGTAAAATTAATATTAATATCGACAAACAATAAGTACCCAAAAACATACCATACATTATAAAATTTTCTCCTTTTTGTAAAGTATTTATGTAGCATAAATAATGATCAGGAATTGTTTTTGTCTAATACAAAAACATAATACAAAAACATAATTGTTTATATTTTAGTATTATAAGCACATTTAATAAAAAAGCAATTTTTATTTTCACAAAATAATAATTTATGAAATTAAGATATTTTAAATCGATAATTTTGTAAATAATGAAGAGGACTTTGATAATTAAGTTTTTTCATAGGCCATTTGTGATTTTTAGTTATCAAATGGAATACAATTTGGTTTATTGTAATTTACTAGAGCATTTTTTATTACACTGTAAAATTTGGGATAATTCAGCCAACCCATTACAAGTTGATGTGGGGCAAAATGGAGCTCAAATATTGTTAAATGAATTAGAACAAATTCATTTTGCTAATACTTGGCGATATCAAAATTATAAACGTAAAGCAGCTCAAACCATTTTTTTTCAAAAAAAATCATTTTTTCGATGCCGTAGATTCTTTATAGTTTTGCAAATAATTAAATCTTAAAAATATAGATATTAATGATTAGTTTTTTGACTTTAAAAACACCATATTTTTGTTTCTATGACAGCCAACATCGCATCCAAGTTTGGTATGATGGATTTTAAATGCGTTTTTTTGGTTGTTAAAATAAACTTTACATCTTTTTTTGATCATTATTCTTCCGATGATCAGTCTTGGTTTTCTTTAATTTCTCAAATTTTTTAATTTTCGAATTTTTTCTAACTATCACAATGGACGTATGATGTTTTTTTGTTAGGGTTTTTCAAAAAATCTATTCTCCTATCTCCTAAATAGTCATATTCGGTATAAGTGAGCTGTTCCGAAAATTTAGACACTTTTTATTTTTTAAAAATCTTGAAGACTAACTATTAAGTTAGTCTTTTTTTGTTTAAAAGATTAAAAAATAATTTCCTATCTTTTTTA
>NZ_JAOSIS010000030.1:0-5768 GCF_030586915.1 'Vigna radiata' phytoplasma | reverse complement strand
TCGTGAATTAGAAGGAGTTTTGTTGCGTTTACTGAATTATACTCAAATTTATGGATTAGAAATGAATTTAACTAATTCATTAATCGCTTTAGAACCTTTATTAAAAAATAAAAATAATATTTCTCCCGAAGAAACTGATATTAGAAAAATACAGAAAGTTGTTAGCAGATCTTTTAATATTAAAGTTAGTGATTTAAATGGTCATTCTAGAGATCCTCAATATTCTTTGCCTCGCGACATAGCTATTTATTTAATCAAAGAGAGAAATAAAATTTCTAATGAAATGGTGGGATTTTTATTTAATAAGAGGCATTATTCAACTATTTCGAAATCTTATCGCAGAATAAAAAATAAAATTAAAGTGGATCAAAATTTAGAACAAAATATTCAGAAGATAATGGTAAAGTTAAATAATGATAATCTTACTTTGGAGGGTTAATTCGAATAATTATGCATTTTGAAATTACAAAGGAAGTTTTATTACATTCTTTATTACAAATTTATAAAATACTTCCGCCTAAAACTCTTTTTCCTATTTTTCATTATATAAAAATTAAAGCTTTAGATAATGTTTGTTATTTAGAAGCTATGGATTATAATAAAAATATTCAATTACAAATTAAGGATACTGATTTGGTTGTTAAGCAAAATGGTTCTTTAGTTATTATAGGTAAACATTTAGTAGATATTATAAAAAAAATTGATTCTTGTTCTTTAGAAATGACTCTTGTCGAAGATTATTTATTATTTATTAATTCTAAAAATTCTGAATATAAATTAAAAGTAATTGATTTACAACTTTTTCCTCCTGTTAGTTTTGATTTTCAATCTGATAAATTTTTTGCTATTAAAAATGAAATTTTAAAGAAAATTATTAAAGAGGTTAATGTTGCTGCTTCTCGTGATAAACAACAAAAAACCCTTATGGGAGTTAATTTTATTTATGAAAATTCTCTTTTAAGAGTTTTGGCGACAGATACTTTTAGAATTGCACAAAAAGAAATATCATTAGATTTGAATTATTTTGATTTCAATATCACTGTTTCTTATAAAAATTTGGAGGAATTATATAAATTATTAGAGTATCAAAAAGATGAGTTAGTGCATATATCAATTAATCAACAAAAAATGATTTTACGTTGTGATAATTTATTATTTCAAACGACTCTTTTAGAAGGTAAATATCCCGCTTGGCCTATTATTAAAGTTAGTTCTTTTCCGTTTTTTGTAAAAATGAATAGATTAGATTGTTTGAAAACTTTAGAAAGAGTTTCTTTAGTACTTACCAAAGAGGAAAATATTTTTTCTAATATTATTAGATTATATATTCGATTAGATAATATTATAGAAATTTCGGCTAATAGCGATGAAATTGGTCAAGCTTCGGAACAATTAAATGCTATTGAGGTTTTTGCTAATGAAAATGTGGAAACTTTTTTAAATGTTCAACATTTAGAAGATATTCTGAAGGTATTTACCGTAAAAGAATTCAAAATTATTTTTGATAGTTTTGCTACATCTTTTGTTATTTGCAGTGAAGAAGATAAAAGTATGCTTTATTTAGTATTTCCTGTTGTTGGCCAAAGCTAAATCATTAATTTTAAATGTTGAAAAATAAAATAGCGATGATGGTTTAATATGAATTATTTGAAAAAAAACGACACTCTTATATATGATTTAATTTTAAAAGAAAAAAAAAGACAAGAAGAGTGTTTAACGTTAATTGCTTCTGAAAATTTTACATCTCCATCTGTTTTAGAAGCTCAAGGAAGTGTATTAACAAATAAATATGCAGAAGGTTATCCTAATAAAAGGTATTATAATGGTTGTTATTATGTTGACGAAATTGAAAAAATAGCTATTTTAAGGGCTCAGAAATTGTTTAATGCTAGGTATGTTAATGTTCAACCTCATTCAGGAACTCAAGCTAATATGGCTGTTTTACAAGCTTTATTAAAACCAAATGATGTTATTTTAGGTATGTCTTTGGATGCAGGAGGTCATTTGACTCATGGTTCTGTTTTAAGTTTTTCTGGTATTTTTTTTCGTTCTTTTGGTTATAATGTTTCCCCAAAAACAGAAATTATTGATTATGATAATGTTCTTAAAATAGCTTATCAAGTAAAACCTAAATTAATAATAGCTGGAGCTTCTTCTTATTCCAGAAAGATTGATTTTGTGAAGTTTCGTCAAATAGCTAATAAAGTTAATGCTTATTTAATGGCGGATATTGCTCATATAGCTGGATTAATAGTAAGCAATTTGCATCCTTGTCCTTTAATGGCTAAAGCTGATGTAGTTACTTCTACCACGCATAAAACCCTTAGAGGTCCTAGAGGAGGGATTATTTTAACTAATAATTTAGAAATTCATAATAAAATTAGTAAAGGTATTTTTCCAGGAACACAAGGGGGACCTTTAATGCATACTATTGCTGCTAAAGCAGTTGCCTTTCAAGAAGCTTTAAAAGATGATTTTATATTATATCAAAAACAAGTAGTTAAGAATGCTTTTGCTTTAGCTAAACGTTTATCTTTTTTAGGTTATCGTGTAATTAGTGGCGCTACAGAAAATCATTTGTTAATGATTGATGTTACTTATAATAATTCAAATTTAAATGGTAAAATTGTTGCAGACGTTTTACAAAAAGTTAATATTATAGTTAATAAAAATTTTATTCCTTTTGATAAAAATAAAGGTTTTTGTCCTTCGGGGATTAGATTAGGTACTGCTGCTATGACTACTAGAGGTTTTAAAGAAGCTGAATTTATTAAAGTAGCTGATATGATAAATTATGCTTTACAAAATTATAAAAATGATATGATTCTCGATCAAATAAAGAAAGAAGTTTTATTATTAATTATTAAATTTCCTTTATATCATTAAAAATGATTATAGTATTTGATTTTATTAAATTTTAATTTAATTTTTATTTTTTAATTAAATCTCTTTAATATGTTAAAATGTATTAGTAAATATTTTTGGAAAATTTTAATTATTGATATTATTTATATTTAACTTGTAAAAAAATATTATTTATTTATTTGGAAAGGATTTAATTTATGAAAAAGAATATTCAACATCCCAATTTTTATGAAATCGAAGTTTCTTGTGCTACTTGTCATAAAAAACATAAAATAGGGACTACTGTGCAAAAGATCAAAATTGAAACTTGTTCTAATTGTCATTCTTTTTATACTAATTCTCAATCTTTTGTAACAGTGGCTGGTAGAATTGATAAATTTTATAAACGTTATGGAAAATCCTCAGTTAAAAAAGATGAAAAATCAAATTAATTGATATTGATTTGCATAGAAAGGTTATCTTTATAATGATGGTGGTAGATGAAGAAGGTTTTGTTGAAGTTATTTGTGGTCCGATGTTTTCAGGTAAAACAACTGAATTAATTAAACGCATTAATTTTTTAAAAACTTTGCAATTACAATTTTTAGTTTTTAAACCATTTATTGATAATCGTTATTCATGTAAAAGCGAGTTAATTAATCATAATTTAGAAACAGTTCCTGCTATTTTAATTCATCAAAGTAAAGAAATTTTTAATTTTATAAAACCTGGGGTTGATGTTATCATTATTGATGAAGCTCAATTTTTAGATTCTGAAATTGAAAAAATTATTAATGATTTATCCTATAAAGGTATACGTATTATTATAGCTGGTTTAGAATTAGATTTTCGTGGTAGACCATTTGGTTCTATGCCATATTTGTTATCTATTGCTGATAGAGTTACTAAATATAGATCTTATTGTTTTATTTGTGGTAAAAAAGCATCTCGTACTCAAAGAATTTATTCTAATTTAAAAGATAAGTTTACACATGAAGAAGAACCAGTAATTTTAGTAGGCGGTAAAGATTATCATGAACCTTGTTGTCGTAAATGTCATAAGTTTTAATTTATTTTTATAATAATATTTATTTTAAGTTTGAATGTGGTTATGAAAAAAAAACATTTTTGGTTTATGCAAGAAGCTTTTATTGAAGCTAAAAAAGCTTTTGAAAAGGGAGAAGTTCCTGTAGGTGCTGTTGCGGTAATAGATGATAAAATTGTAGCTAGAGCTCATAATAATACAGAAAATAGTCAATTATTTTTTAGTCATGCAGAATTTTTAGTTCTTATAGAAGTTAATCGCCAATTAAGAAGTTATCGAATGAATATGGTAAATATTTATGTTACTTTAGAGCCTTGTATGATGTGTTTCGGAGCTTTAATTCAATCTCGGGTTAATAAAATTTATTATAGTGCTTCTAATATTAATTTTAATTTTTATAATAATTTTTTGTATACTTACAATAATTTAAAATATCATGAAAAATTTGTTAAATTATTTATTTTTGAATCAGAAAGTCAGAATATTTTGAGAAAATTTTTTGCTAATTTAAGATACAAACAGTCTTATAATTGATTTTTTTGATGTATAATAATTGGCGTAATGGTTTTTTAATTTTTTTAATTATAATTTAATAATTTTTTTTAAAAATCACCATTCAATGTTAATTAAAATGAATTTGATCAGGTCTTAATTGAAGCAGTCATAAATTTTATTGCATGTGGATGGTGATTTTTAAGAAAAATTGTTATATAATTTATATATAAAGATAATTTAATTTTTAATAAAAAAATAGGAATAGGTTTAATAATTTGAGTTTTAATTTGTGGGATAAAAATAAATTTCAACTTTTGCCTTTAGTTTTTGATTCTGTAAAAGGTGATCCTTTTTATGAGGATTTATATGAATTTGATCAAAAAAAGGTTAAAATTCAATTTTATGATTTGAAGCAAAATGAATATCAAGATAGTTTTATTAAATTAAATCAATACGTCATTTGGACTTTAAAAGATCATGTTTATCGAGTTTTTATAGATAAATCTTATTATCAAAAATTTGATATTTTATATCAACCTAAGGTTAATATTTTTTTTATTAAATATATTTTTTCTTCTTTAAAAACTTATAATTCTATTCTATTAAGTAGATACTTTTATATGTTATGCGGATTTTTATTTTATATAATTAATACTATTGTATGTTTTAAATTATCTTTATTTTTAGGTAATTTAAAATTATTTTTAATATTTTTGTTTTTTTTATTATTTTTAACTTTCTCTTTTTGTTTGATTAAATATCAAAATAATCTTTTCTTGAAGAAGAAACAAAAATTATTACAAGAATTTAAAAATAATGTTGAAATATTACTAGGTAAAGAAAAAACGGAAAAAATTTTATTAGAACATCAAGAATATTTAAATTTTATATCAAATAAAAACAAAAAATGAAGAAATTTATTATTTTTATTAGAGATTTAATTTAAAAAATGACAATTATTTCAGAAAGGTATGCTGGAAATGAAATATTACCAAAGTATTGTAGTCGGTGGTGGTCATGCCGGTGTAGAAGCTGCTTTAGCTTTAGCAAAACAATCGCATAAAACTTTATTAATCACTGGCAATTTACAACAAATAGCATCTTTACCTTGTAATCCTTCTATAGGTGGCCCGGCTAAAGGTGTTGTTGTTAGAGAAATTGATGCTTTAGGTGGTATCATGGGTAAAGCTGCTGATATTTGTCAAATTCAAATGAAAATGCTTAATACTTCTAAAGGTCCAGCTGTAAGGAGTTTAAGAGCCCAAATAGATAAAATTAAATATCCTATGTTTATTTTAGAAACGCTTAAAAAAACTCTTAACTTAACTTTAATGGAGGCTTTAGTAGAACATTTAATTATTCCAGAAAATGACTTATGTGTTAA
>NZ_JAOSIS010000003.1:18076-41890 GCF_030586915.1 'Vigna radiata' phytoplasma | reverse complement strand
ATCAACTCCTTCCCCGATACCATTGAATAACTAGCAAATTACTTTCTTCTTTCGCCCTATAAGAGTGATTAACTCTCTTCTTGGTAAGACGATTAACTAAATTATTCCAAATTTAGGTTTACCCTTATGACTACTAAAAAGATGCTTTATCCTTGACCATCCAGGCTTTTATTTCCGGATTAGTAAACTTAATTACTCAGTTTTAGGATACTCCAAGTTACGCTAAATTTCAACCTTAATTCCTTAGGGGAAGTATCCTCGTTAAGAGGCTGATTCCAGGTTTCCTCTATCTGATAAACTGTCCAATACATATCGTAAATATTGACAGCTTCTGGACTGTCCGTTTAAGCAACTTCCGGAACAGTTTATTAGATTACCTCAGTTTCCTTCTTAGGCCCTTTCAGGCTTCTCCATCGAATTATTCGGTGGCGGAGTCATCTTGACTAATTTGCTTTCGTCGCAACCCGCTTTTTATAGTCTGCTATAATTTAATATTCTTTCGTTTACTAAACCGACCATCTCCTTTCAGGGTTTATCGGCCCTGGCTATTGGTTAAATAGCGCGAAATTTAGGCCTCTTTGGCGTCCGATAAATTAATATAAATATTTTATATTCTATTAAAATTTTAATTAAAACATTATTATAAGATATTGAAACTCTGTGGCCATGTAAAGGTTATTACCTTTTGTCATGATCAGGTTTTTTTAAAATATTCCCATTCTAGAATTAAACTAACAACTAATATAAATTTCACTTTTCTTTTGAACCTAACAGCTATTAGTTTAAACCTTTTGTGGTTGCTTTTAAAGAGATCAAAGTTATTACATAATTCTATTATATGTGTTAGATACAATTAATTTATATATATGAAATATCATATATAAATAGCGAATTATGAACTTACTTTAATCCTCCCAATTAGAACAATAATAATTAGGCAATAATTCGTGAGGATTATCAACGATATTTAAATAATTAAATAATTTATTCAAAGCAATTTTATAATTTAAAGAATTTAATAAAATATGATTAGGATAATTAACTAGCAAATCCGTAGAATATCTTGATTCTGCTAAAATAATTTTGTTGTGTTGATAGCTAATTGCGTAAAAATAATCCTCATTAATTTTTATTTTAGGAGTTAAAGGATTTTTTTCAAAACCGCTAGAAAGTAATAATAAACTGCTAATTTTAAACAAAGGAATATTTAATTCTAAAGATAATAATTTGGCTGTTAAAACGCCTATTTTAGTACCAGTATAAGAACCAGGACCACAACCTACTATAATTTTTTTTATTTTAAATAAATCTACAGAATTTGCTTTTAAAATTTTATTAATCAAAGGCATCATACAAGATACAAAACTTTTAGATTTAACATTAAAGCATATATCAATAATATTTTGCTCATATGTTAAAATCACTATTTGCATATCTGTTGAAGTATCTATAATTAAAATATTTTTATTAAAAAATAACGAATTATTGTATATCTTTGTTTTATCAAAACCTTTTTTATTAATATTTAACATTTTTTTGTTTTATTAAAATACCTCTACTATTATCTTTTAAAAATTTAATTTCAACTTTAAAATCCCATAATTTATCAATTTCATCATTTATATAAGTTGATTCTATTAAAATAATATCACCTAGTTCTAAATATTCCAATACCTCTTCAAATAAAAAAATTAATTTACTATTATTTTCTAAACGAAAAAGATCCATATGAAACAATGTTTTATTATTAAAATTATAACTTTTAAATAAATTAAAACTAGGACTGTTAATTGTTAAAATTCCTAATTCCTGAGCAAAACCCTTTACAAAAATAGTTTTACCTAAACCCATCGAACCATGAATAAACACAATATTCTTTTTATTTTTGTATCGATTTGTAGATAAAATTTTTTTGGCTAAAAAAATACCAGCTAATTTAGTTTGTGCCGATTTTAAAGATATTTTATTATAAATAAATGTCATTTTTAATTCCATTTTGTAATCGGGAGATAAAATTATTACTATCAAATCAATTTAGAAAGAGTATTTTCGCTTAAATGGTATATTCGTAATTAATTATTACATAACTAGAACAATATATATTTCCATAAAGATCATATTTCCGATATCTTTGTTATTTCTAAATGAAATAAGTTTTTTAATAAATCATAATTAATTGATCAGAGTTCATGTTATATAAATTTATTTTTTATTAACTAATAATTATCAAATTAATAAATCAGTAAAGTAGTTAGTTAATTTAAATGAAATTTTATATAATTTTATAATATATATAATAATTTTAACCATTTTATAATAATCAATTTTAATAAATATATTAAAATTATTTAATCAAAAAAACAATAGTCGATAAATTTTAATCTAATTAATAATTATAGATTTTTCATCTATTGAATCATCATCTTCTTGTTTCTGGACAACTACTAAATTAAGTAATTTATCATCATCTTTTAATTTAAATAATCTATTTCCTTCAGTGTTTTTAGATTTAGTAGTAGAAACTTTATTAGCTTCAATACGAATAACTTGCCCGCACTGAGAAATTAAAATTAATTCTTCATTTGGAAAAATGGTTTTTAAAGCGACTAAATGACCTTTTTTATCAGTGATTTTTAAAGTTTTAACACCCTTACCTCCTCGTTGTTGCGGTTTATAAAAACTTGCTTGAGTTTTTTTTCCGTAACCAAATTCTGTTACTACCAAAATATCTTGTTCCGGATGACAAACAACAGCTGCTCCTACAATTTGTTCATCTTTATCCATGCGCATACCAATAACTCCAGAACTTTTACGATTAGTTGTTCGGATTGAATTTTCTTTTAAACGAATGGATTTACCACCAGAACTAGCTAAAATAATATCTTGTTGACCAGAAGTTTTTAATACTGCTAATACTTCATCATCTTTTTTTAAAGCAAAAGCTATTTTGCCATTAGAACGAATATTAGCATACTCTTGAATACGATTTCTTTTGATAAATCCTTTTTTTGTCACTAATACTAAATAATCTTTATTTTTATTAAATTCTGTTACACTTGTCAAAGTAGTTAAAAATTCACCTTTAGCCATAGGTATTAAATTTACTAACGGAATACCTTTAGCGTGGCGCGAATAAGAAGCTATTTCATAACCTTTAATTTGGTACACTTTGCCTTTATTAGTGAAAAACAATTGATAATCATGAGTAGAGGTTATAGCAAAATGTTCTACAAAATCATCTCGATTCATAGTAATACCTATAACACCTTTACCGCCTTTGTTTTGTTTTTTATAAGTATCTAAATTTAAACGTTTAATATACCCTTTATGAGTAATAGTAATTAAAATTTTTTCTTTTTCAATTAATGAAGATTTATCTATATCTAAATCTTGATTTTCCATATTAATAACGGTTCTGCGTCCATCTTGGAAATTTTTTTGTAAATTTAATAAATCTTGTTTTAAAATTTGTTCTTTTAACAATATAGAATTAATAATATTTTGGCATTCTGAAATTTTTAACGATAATTCTGTATCTTCTTGTTTAATTTTTTCTATTTCTAAATTAGTAATTTTTTGTAAACTCATTTCTAAAATAACTTTACTTTGAAGTTCATCTAATTGATATTTTTCCATTAATTGTATTTGTGCCATTTTAGAATTGGATGAAGATTTAATCAATCTAACTACTCGATCAATATCATTCAAAGCTATAATCAAAGCTTTTACTAAATGTTGTTTTTTAAGAGCTTTAGATAATTCGAATTGTTTTTGACGTTGAATAACATTAATTCGAAAATCAAAAAATTCTTTTAACATTTGCTTTAAATTAACTAATTTAGGAACCCCTTTTACTAATGCAATCATATTAAAATTAAAAGAGACTTGTACCTGAGAATTTTTATATAAATTATTGAGTACTACATGAGGATTAACATCTCTTTTTAAATCAATAACAAGTTTAATACCTTGGCGATTAGATTCATCTCTTAAATCTGTAATTCCATCTATAATTTTTTCTTTAGCTAAAAAAGCAATAGATTCAATTAAACTACTTTTTTTAATTTGAAAAGGTATTTCAGTAATTACAATAGAATTTTTATTTTTATCATTTTGAATTATTTGCGTTTTAGATCTGATAAAAATACGTCCTTTTCCAGTATTATAAATATTTTTTAAATTCTCAGCTCCTAAAATTTCTCCTCCTGTAGGAAAATCAGGTCCCTTTAAGTATTTCATTAAATCTTGAGTTTCTATATTTTTATTATTTATAAAAGCAATTAGAGCATTAATAACTTCTTTAAAATTATGCGGAGGAATATTGGTGGCCATACCTACAGCGATACCAGTAGAACCGTTCACTAGAAGATTAGGAAATAAAGCAGGTAAAACTGTAGGTTCTTTCTCGTTACCATCATAAGTATCAATAAAATCAACAGTTTCTTGTTCGATATTACGAATTAATTCTATAGCTATTTTAGACATTCTAGCTTCTGTATAACGCATAGCTGCTGCTGAATCTCCATCAATAGAACCGAAATTACCATGCCCAGTAATAAGAGGATAACGATAATTAAAATCTTGTGCCATACGAACCATAGCTTCATAAATACTATTATCTCCGTGAGGATGGCAACGACCCATAACAGCACCAACTACAGCTGCAGCCTTCTTAAAACGTTCTTGATTAGATAATCCTAAATCATTCATTATATAAAGAATTCTTCTTTGTACAGGCTTCATACCATCTCTAATATCAGGAAGAGCTCTTCTTACGATCACACTCATAGCATAACTTAAAAAAGATTTTTTAACTTCTTCATTGATATCTACGACTTGAACGCGATTAAAATTAATTTTAGAATCTAAAGAGGAGTGTTCTTCGTTTAAACTATCATTTTTTTTTGTTTTTTTTAATATCATATTTCACGCCTTTTTTATTAAAAATTGAGTTAAATTAATTAAGTTTTACTTTAAAAGTAAAATAATATTTTATAATTTAAAATCTTAAATATCTATGTCAGCATAAGTAGCATTCTCTTGAATAAAAATTTTTCTATTACTAACCTCTTCGCCCATTAACATAGTAAAAATTCTATCAGCTTCTACTGCATCTTCTAATTTCACTTGCAATAATGTTCTAGTGGCAGGATCCATAGTAGTTTCCCAAAGTTGTTCGGCATTCATTTCTCCTAACCCTTTGTACCTTTGGACAACAATTTTTTGAGAATTATTTTTACGACTCATAAAATTTTTTAAATCTTGTTCTGTATAGAAATAAGAAATTTTTTTATTGTTTTGCACTTTATATAAAGGAGGTTGAGCAAAATAAATATAGTTATTTTCAATTAAAGGTCTAAATTGCCTAAAAAAGAAAGTTAATAATAAAGTTCTTATATGAGCTCCATCAACATCAGCATCCGTCATAATAATAATTTTATGATAACGCGCTTTCGAAATATTAAACTCCTTATCGAAACCTGTACCAAAAGATTGAATTAAAGAAATAATTTCATTGTTAACTAAAATTTTATTTAATCGAGCTTTTTCAACGTTAATAATTTTACCTCTCAATGGCAAAATAGCTTGAAAAGAAGAATCTCTCCCTTGTTTAGCAGACCCCCCCGCAGAATCTCCTTCAACAATATATAATTCCGCTAAAGACGGATCTTTAGTCCGACAATCAGCTAATTTTGAAGCAAAACTTAAAGTGTCTAAGGGTGATTTTTTTCGTGTAATTTCACGAGCTTTTTTCGCTGCTACTCTAGCTTTAGCTGCTAATAAACATTTATCAATAATTTTTTTAGCTTCTTGCGGATTCTCTAATAAATAACTTTCCAAAGCAATACCAAAATGTTTAGAAACAAATTGTCTCATATCATAATTACCTAATCTAGCTTTAGTTTGGCCTTCGAATAAAGGATCATAATGTTTTAAAGCAATAATAGCTGTAATACCTTCTAAAGTATCTTCACCGATGAAACTAAGATCTTTCTTTAATAAATTTTTATCTTTGGCATATTTAGATAAAATTCTATTTAAAGCCATTTTAAAACCTTCTTCATGAGTTCCACCTTCATGTGTAGGTATGTTATTTACAAAAGAATAAATATTAGAAATATAATTTTCATTATATTGGAAAGCTATTTCTAAAAAAATATTATTTTCAGAACTCTCTTGATAAAAAGGTTGATTTAAAACTTTTTTATTTTCATTTAGATACTGAAGATATTCTTGAATACCACCTTTAGAATAAAAATTAATAATTTGAGGCGGTTCAAGGCGTAAATCTTCTATAATTAATTTAACATTTTTATTTAAAAAAGCTAATTGTTGTACTCGTTTTTTTAAAACATCTAAACTATAAGGAGTGTTTTTTATATCTTGAAAAATAGTTTCATCAGGTAAAAATTTAATATTAGTACCTCTTTTATTAGTGTTACCTATAATTTGTAAAGATGTAGTAGGAACGCCTTTTTCATATTTCTGATAATATATTTTGCCATTTAAACAAATTTCCACTGTAAACCAAGTGGATAAAGCGTTTACTACAGAAGCGCCTACACCATGCTGACCACCTGAATAACTATAATTTTTGGAATTAGGAGCATTTTTAAATTTACCTCCTGCATGTAAAGTAGTTAAAATAGTTTCTACAGCTGATTTTTTAGTTTTAGGATGAATATCAACGGGAATGCCTCTACCATTATCAGAAACACTAACTACATTATCTGGAAAAATTTTTAAAATGATTTCTGTAGCATAACCTGCTAAAGCTTCATCTATAGAATTATCTATAATCTCCCAAATTAAATGATATGCTCCTTTCATAGTAACAGAATCAATATACATTCCTGGTTTTTTACGAACAGCTTCTAAACCTTCTAAAATTTCAATACTAGAAGCACTATATTCACCTAAATTTTCTTTATTTTTTTTATCATTTTTGCTCATTTTATGAAATTTATTATTTTCTCCTTTTATTTTTTTTATTATTTATTATTCAATTTAATAATTAATTTAGTAAAAATCATAACAATATAATTTTAAAATTTTAATTTTTTTTCAATTTCATAAAAATAATTATCAGGTTATTGTTTAACTTAATTAAAAAAATTAATATAAATATACAGATTAATAAAAACTTTAATTAAATAATTTTTTAAAATCAGATTAATTAGAAAATGGTAAACTAAAAATAAAAAATGTGTTAATAATTATAACACATAAAAAATCAAACTGAGATTAAAGCAGATATAACTTCTTTTTAGCAAATTATAATAAAATTTTTATTTTTAAAAATAATCTAAAATTTTTAAAATAAATTTAAACCTTAAATGGAATTTAATATAAATAATATTTTAAATTTAAACTTATTTAGATTTTCGAAAAAAAATTTTCATTTTTTTTAATTAAAAATAATATTTTTATAAGATTAAAAAATATAAATTAATAATCTCTAATTTTGTATTTCTATTTTTCATTAAAGTGCAATATTCAGTTTTTTATCAAAATATTCTAAAATATTGAAACATTATTGGAAAAATGTTAAAATATTATATAAAATTTATGTTTTTTATCTTAAAATAAAAATAGAACATATGTTTTGCATTTTTTATATATAAAAACATTGAGGGAGCGAAAATGCTTAAAAAAATTCAAATAAAAAAATTGTTTATATTATTATTACTAAATCTTTTTGTTACTAATTTTTATGGTGTATTTATAAATAAACAAGGTAATTTATACAATTCTAAATTAAATAATATTAAAGCTTTTTTTGATATTGATTGGCCTTTTTTATCGAAAACTAAAGAAATAAAGCCGAATGTTGAAAAACAGCTAATTACAGAAAACAGTATAAAAAAAGATATACAAGATGCCGAAAATCATATGAATAAAATCATAATTCTTCTAAATAATAATCAAAATGATGAAAATAATACGAATGAAATATCAATTCTTCTAATTTCATTAAACCAAGAAGCAGTTTTAGTTAAACAAAGAATTGCAACAATAAAAAAAAATTTTGCGAAATGGGTAAATAAATGTCAAGAAAATAAAAATAAACTAACCATTAATAACGTTTTACAAGAATACTTTACTACTCTAAGTATTTTCAATCAAGATATAAAAAATATTAATGATAGAATAATAAAAATAGAAAAAAAAATAACACAAAAAAAATTGAATCATTCCAACGAATTATTTATTAATAGTAATAGTAGAAATCGATAAAAACAATATAAACAAATCAATTATCAAATAAAAGAAAATAAATGTAATAAAAAGTTAACAAAACCAAATTTCTATTCAATGATTATCAAAAAATTAAATACTATCTTATATAGTGCTGAAAGTTATTTAAGTTGAAAATATTTTTTAAATTAACTTTAATATAATATTATATCAAATGATAAGTTTTCGATAAATTTGCTTTGTTATTTTCGCAATGAAATGAATAAAAATTAAATTTGAGATAACATTGTCAAAAGGCAATGATTATACAGAAGGTTGTGTCAATAATTTGATGATAAATATGATAATGAATATTAAAGAATGGTTAAATCGATTTCCTTTTGAAAACTATTGGTGGATATATTTTTTAATTATTTTCATGTTTTCAGAAATTATCAAGATAGTATTGCGAAAAATTTTAACATTTATATATCGTATTTTTTTGCTAAATTTTCATTTTATTTTCAACATCCAAGAAGAAAAAACTAAAGATAATCAAACCTCTGAATTAAATACAAAAACAGAAGTACCAAATTTCTCTATACAAAACCAAATTCCTAATGAATTATATCAAGATAAAAATTTAACATTAATAGAATTGAAAATGTTAGAAATTAATCGAAAAGAAAATGAAAACAAACATAAAGAACAGTCTTTTCGTCTTGAATTAAATCAATATAAAATGGAAACTAAAATAGAATTACAACAACAAAAAAATTACTTCGAACAAGAGATGCTTAAACAACAGATAAATAATTTAGAAAAAGAATTATTAAAAATTACAACCAAACCAAAATTTTATCATCAAGATTCGTCAATTAAGCAAGAATCAAAAAATAACACTTCAAAAACAAATAATAAATTATCTCAAAATTTATTAGAGAATATAGACTTAACATTTATTGATGAAGCCTTAAAAAAACAAATACCTGAAAGTTTAAAAAAAATTTTTGATAGGATGGAAAATTTCGCCGAAATACAATTATTTATGTTAAATAATATGCCTATAGAAAATCGTAATAACTTTTACAATGTTTCTCATTCTTATTATGATTCCAAAAATAAAGCTTTATATATAGATCCCAAAGATTTAATATTTGTCAAATCATTATTAATAGAAAAACAAAAACAATTTAAACAAATAAAACAATAATTTGATTTTAAAACAATTTTTTTAAATACTTAAATAATTTTTTTTAATTTAAATAATATTCTATATATTTTTTGATCTATAATCATGTATAATATGTAATGTTATTAAATTTTTATATTTTGAAATTAAAATATTTAATAATTTTTGTGGCGGTTGTGGCGAAATGGTTAACGCATCGGCTTGTGGCGCCGACATTCGTGGGTTCGATCCCCATCATCCGCCCCAAAGTTTAATTAATTTATTTTTTTATAAATAAAAGGCCCATAGCCAAGCGGTAAGGCAACGGACTTTGACTCCGTCATGCGTTGGTTCAAATCCAGCTGGGCCTGCCATAATTTTTCTAAATTTTTGTCTTTAATATAAATGAAATAATTAAAAATTTTTAAAATAAAAAATAGTCATATTGCGGGTGTGGCGGAATTGGTAGACGCACTAGACTTAGGAGGGCGCTAGTTCGGGCGTAAATTAAAGAGGATTTTTTATGGGCACCTCACTTTTAAGGTAATAAAAGTAATTCAATGAATTTACCTGAATTCGAAAGAATAAAAGGGACAATAGCATATTCATAAAGCATTTAATGAAAAATAAAATCGTTTTTTTTAATTATTATTAAAAAAATTAAATTAAATGTAAGAATAAGATAAAATAAGGTTGAACAAATATAAAATTAAGTGAAGAGCAAAGAATGGTGGCGCAGTTCTAAAGCTTTAGGGATGGTTAAACGATATATTCCAAAAACCTAAATAGATAATTATATAATTGCTCCCAGATCCTAAAGTAATTATAATTACCAATTAATAATAAAAAAATTTATTTTAAATTATCTACACCAAGACAAAATTCAATTATATCATTAATTTTGTCTATTATAAGTCTCCAACCGCTATTTATCATTAGCCTATAATTTATAGCTACCTAGGAAAACCTAAAATTATTTTTTATAAAATAGTTAAGGTTGCAGAGCTGACATAGTAGTCGGAGGTTTTATGCCCTCTCAGGGAGAATAGGAAAACTATTCACAAGGCGAAGGAAAGCAGAAAGATTAAAAATAATAAAAATATTTTTTTATCACTTTTTAAAAAGATAATTTTTTGTTTTCTATAAAACAATTTATAAATGCGCAATATAAATTAAATAAAAAAATATTTTTTTAATCTAAACGAATAAAAAAATTTATTATGTTGAATTCGGAAAGCCGGATGCATGGAAACATGCCTGTCCGGTTTGGATGGGGGCTAACCATATGAATAATAATTATGGTTTTCTATCCATATTCTAGCGCTTTAGCTTGCAGGTTCGAGTCCTGTCACCCGTACCAATTATTTTTATTTAGGGATATGATGTTAATGGTAGCATAATGGTCTCCAAAACCATGAGTTCGGGTTCGAATCCTGATATCCCTGCCAAATTAAATTTAAAAAATATTGAAAAAAAATAATTTAACTAAAATAATTAATTGAAATAAAAAAAAGAAGGTTTTTATACCTTCTTTTTTTATTTTATAATCGGATAAAATATAAGCATTAATATATTTTTTAAAAAATTAAAAAATAAAATCTTCGTCTTTTAAACTTTCGGTTTTCATTTTTTGATAACCATTACCTTTCATAGAGAAATAATCCATTGTTTTCGTTTCTGTATTTAATCCATTTAAAATAACAGGATTAATCTCTTCATAAGGAAAATATTGTTCAAAACCTAAATTTAATAAAGCTTTATTAGCATTATAACGAACAAATTTATTTACATCTTCAACTAAATTAATTTCCTGATAAATTTCAAAAGATAATTTTTTTTGTTCTTGATATAACTTAAATAAAAAATTTTCTAACCAACTATATAATTTTTTCTTTTGATCTGGATCAAAAGTAGAGTATAAATTTTTCGCTAATCTTCCAGTATAAACTCCATGAACACTTTCATCTCTAATAATCAAATTAATGATTTCTCCGGCTTGCATTAATTTACCTTGTCCATAAAAATAAAGAGGGTAATAAAAACCACTATAAAATAACCAAGTTTCTAAAAATACTGAAGCTACCATAGCTTTCCATTTGATTTCGCGAAATTCATAACTATTATAATAAACATAATCATTTTTATTAACAACTATTTTTTGATCTAACATTTCATAAACATTAATAATTAAATTTAAAATATTCTGTAAATTTTTTTGTTTCATACCCCAACAAAATAAATCATCAATTTCATTTTTATTTAAAAAAGTCATAAAAATATTAGAATAACTTTTAGCATGAACAGCATTTTCCATAGCTCCCATAAAACTCAAAGTAGCTTTTTTTTGATGTTCTTCAGGTAAACAAGCTCTAACTAAAACAGGCATACCAATATCCCCTTGATAAGTATCCAAAAAAGTTAAAACTAATAAATTACGTGAATAGGTTTTTTGTTCCCAAGGAGATAAAGTATTCCAAACGTGTAAATCACTTTGTAAACTAATATCTTCTGGGCGCCAAAATTGACTTAAATTTTGTTCATAAAAATGATGCGTAAAATCATCATCTAAATTATTCCAATTAGCGCCTTGATAAGTTATTTTTTTCAAATCCATATATTAATTTAATTCCTATCTTTTTAAAATTTATTAAAATCTAAAATAATTTAACAAACAAAAAACACTTTTTTTATTATTTATTCTCATCTGAAACCAATAAATTTTATATAAATATTTTTCTAAAGCCGAATATTAAATTATTTAAAAAATCTTTTTATTTTTTATTAATTTAAAATATTTATATACTAGGAATGATAAATAAAATCTTTTCTAAAATAAAAATTATAATTAAAAAATATTAAATTTTTATTAAGAAAAATAAAAAATTAAATAATCAATTATTAAAAACGCCTAATAGGCATTTCAATTAAACATTTATTTTTTATTATTACTGCTTAAATTATAATTTTTACGAATGGTTAATTCTAATTCATGAGCAAGATCTGGATGTTTTAGTAAAAATTCTCGCGCTTTCTCTCTACCTTGACCAATTTGTTGATTATTATAACTATACCACATACCATTTTTTTTAATTAAATTTAAACTTACTGCTAAATCTAAAATTTCACTAACTTTAGAAATACCTTTGCCATATAAAATATCAAAACTAACGGTTTTATAAGGAGAACAAACTTTAGATTTAACAATACGAACATTAGTTTTCACTCCCACAACTTGATCATTCTCTTTAATTAATTCTGATGTTTTTCGAACATCTAATCTAACAGATGTAAAAAATTTTAATCCTTTACCTCCGGGAGTAACTTCATTATTACCGAAAGTAATTCCTACCTTTTCTCTTAACTGATTAATATAAATAAGAATAGCATTAGATTTATAAACGATATGGCTTTGCTTCCTTAAAGCCTGATTCATCATTCGAGCATGTATACCTACGTAAGAATCACCGACATCACCATTTAATTCAGCTAAAGGTGCTAAAGCAGCTACAGAATCTACTACCACTAGATCAACAGCATTCTTTTCAAATAACAAATTAGCAATATTTAAAGCAACTTCTCCAGAATCAGGTTGAGATATTAACATTTTATTACAGTCTACTCCTATAGTTTTAGCATAATTAATATCTAAAGAATTCTCAGCATCTATAAAAGCAACCGTACCTCCAGATTTTTGAGCTTCTGCTATTACATGCAAAGCTAAAGTAGTTTTACCAGCGCTTTCGGGTCCAAAAATTTCTACAATTCTACCTCTAGGTAAACCTCCAATAGATAAAGCTATATCTAATCCTAAAGAACCAGTAGAAATAGATTCTATAGGTTCTACTTTATCGGAGTTCATTTGCATAATACTACCTTTGCCGAAAATTTTCTCTATTTCACAGATAGTTTGTGTTAAAGGAGGTTTTTTAAATATTTCTTTACTCATTTGATCAATCACCTCTACATATATCATTTTAATAAAATTTAACAATATTATCAAAAATATAATTTTCTATAAAAATTAATTTTTAGAATTAAAATTCGTATAAATTAATTTAAAATTTTTTAAAATATAATCCATACCAGAAACAATAATTATAAAAATATTCAAAATTAAAATAATATTAATAAAAAAATACATTTTTAAATTATATCTTGGAAATAATTGAAAACAAAAACGTTCTAATTGAGCAGATAAAAGCATTATACTAATGGAAATAAAATTTAAAAAAGTTTTTAATTTGCCGCCAAAAGAAGGAGTCATAATATGCTTTTTTTCAAAAGCTAATAATCTAATACCCATAACAATAAAATCTCTTATAATAGTCACGATTAAAAAACTTAAAACATAATTAACAATTTTTTCATTATCTTGATGTAATAAATTATTATTTTGACATAAAATTAGTAAATAAAAAGAAGAGATAATGACTAATAATTTATCCGCTATAGGATCGAAAAATTTTCCAAAAATAGTTGTTTGAAGAAATTTTCTCGCAATAAAGCCATCTAAATAATCAGTTATAGATGCTACTAAAAAAATAATATTAAAATAAATTTTAAAAATTTCAATTTCGTGTTTTAGCAACTTTAAATATAAAAAAGGTAGCATACAAAAAACTAAAAAAATACGAAATATCGTTAATAAATTGGCTGTTTTGTTAATTATATTTTTCATATTATAATAATCTTTCCCAACATATAAAACAAATTATCCAAAAATAAAATCTTCTTAATTATATTTCAATATACTATCACAATTACTAAAATATATTATAAACGTGCAATTTATTTGAATTATGTTTTGATTTTTTTATTGACAATATAATCTCTTATCTTATACCTATATATAATTAAAAATTATTGCATCGATAAAAATGCATTGTTTTTTCAATATACCTACTTAATTTAAGCTAAAAATATTGTATTTTTATTAAAAAAAGAAAATATTTTGTATTTATTTTTTTTATATATGAGGCAATTATAATTTAAAAATTTAATTATAATAATCATCAAAATGTCGAAAATCATTTATGATTTGAGATTTTAAGTATTATAAATAATTATTAATTATGATTATTCTTTTTAGATAAGTTCCGATTTTAATTAAAAAAAATTATTTTATTTTTTATATCAAAATAAATTTTAATAATTTGATTTTCAATTATATCAATCAATTTAATTTTAATTACCTATTAATATAAAATTAATACAAAATAGATATTTAATATAAAAATTTTAAAATTATTAATAATTTTTTTTAATAACTAACTTAACTAATAATTAAAATTATAATGCATTAAGACATAAATAAAAAAATAAATTAAATATTATTTTAAAAATTTTAAACATAATTATTCATATAATGACTACATAAATGAATTTTTTTAACTAATAATATAATTTGAAATAATTGCCTCCATAAAACATTTTAATCGCATTTAGTATACTTTTGAAAAAATTAAATTTTAAAATAACTAATATTTATTATTATATTATTTTTTGTTATAATTAGATTGCGTTTGTTTAAAATTTAAAACATTTTATCTATTAGGATTGTGTATGGTTTGTTATCGTTTAGTATAGGATTGTGTATGGTTTATTATCGCAAATTAAGTTTATTTTATTATATTTATATAAATAATCAGAAAGTGAGATAAACTCAAACAAATGAACTCCAATAACGAAAAAAACACCACATTATACAAAGTATTATTATTTTTTATTAGTTGTATAATTTTATTAGGCCAAATGTTTTTTATTATGAATGTATTAGCTCATAATGAAGAAATACAAGAGGAAAATGAAAAATTAAAAATTAATAATCAACAATTAGAAAGTTATAATAAAATTAATCAAAATAAAATATCATTACAACCTGTAATAAACTCTTTAAAAGATAATATAAAATTACAAACAAAATTCTTTCGACCAAAAACAAAAAACTTCGATGCTTCTTTGCAAAAGTTAACTGATGAAACTGTTCAAAGTGTTATAGTTTTTAAAAATAATAACGAAGAAAAAATAGATCATATTGAATATTTTAACAAATTCGGAGAATTAATACGTAAAATCTTTTTTAATGATCAAAATAATGATTATAACAAAATAGAAGAATATCGAGATAATAAACTCTTTAAAATAATTACTTTAGATGAAAATAATCAAACAGAATTCATTACAATCTATAATGAAGATAAAACAAAGACTGAAATATTAAATGTATATGACCAAAAAACTAAAACTTTCATACCGTTTCACGTTATGACATATAATGATAAAAATGTTTTAGTTACAATGAATAAATATAGTGCAAATAATCCTAGTCAAATAGAAAAAAGATTTTTGTTCGATAATAAAGGAAAAATAACTAAAATCTATCATTATACCGATAATAAATTGAAGTCTATAGAAGAATTAAACAATATTATTCCTGAAGAAACTTTAGTTCAAACAAAAGTTTTCCATTCAGGACAAGAAGCAGAAGAATTTTTTGTAGAAGAATTTGTGTCAATTGCCGAAAATAAACGTTCTACAAAAGATACTGAGAATATATAATAAAAAATTAATTTTATTAAATAAAAAAAATGACAATTGACTTCATAAATATAAAACACTGTTAAACAAAAAAAGATTACTTAGAATTACTTAGAAATATCTTCATTTAATTGATTATTTCATGTAATCATGTTTTACAGTATAAAAGTAAAATATAAATATAGAAATCTATAATATTAAAATCATATTTTCGCATATGCATATATTAAAATATGCATATTTTTTTTAATATTATATAATATTTTTTTAAAATTAAAATATCATTTAAAAAATAACCCAAAATTTAAAATATCAATAAATCAATAAATTACAATTTTTAATACGGATAATAGATAAAAAATATGTTAAATATTATAAAAAAAATTCAACAATTAACTAAAAAAATAAATCAAGCTAATTACGAGTATTTTAATTTAAACCAATCTTCTTTAACTGATCAGCAATATGATGCATTATTACAAGAATTAATATATTTAGAAAATAAATACCCACAATTTAAATCAAAAGATAGCCCTACTGATAAAATAGGCAGTTCTTTAAGTGAAAAAAAAATACCTAAAATAACTCATAGTAAACCTATGTTATCATTAGAAAATGCCTTTGATATTGCGAAAGTAAAAAAATTTTATACAAGAATAAAAGAAAAGTATCCTCATTGTAATTTTATTACAGAATTAAAGATAGACGGTATAGCTATTAATTTAAAATATGAACAAGGCATTTTAACGCAAGCTACTACAAGGGGTAATGGTTTAGTAGGAGAATTGGTAACTCATAATATTAAAAACATTAAAGATATTCCGTCAAAACTTTTACAACCAATAAATTTAGAAGTAAGAGGGGAGGTTTTTTTTAATTATGAAAATTTTCAAAAATTAAATCAACAACACAATAGAGAACAAAAAAAAACTTTTGCTAATCCGCGTAATGCGGCTTCTGGAACTGTAAGATTATTAAATGCTAATATTGTTGCTTCCAGAAACTTATCTTCTTTTTTTTATAATATTGTATATTCATCCTTGATTGTTAATAGTCAAGAAGAAGTTTTAAAATTATTAAACAAATTAGGTTTTTCTGTCAATCCGCATTATAATATAATTAATTCTTGGTCTGATTTAACTCACTTTATCAATCATTATATTGATTTAAAATCATCTTTAAATTATGATGTAGATGGTATTGTTATAAAAATAAATCAACTTGATTTATATCCGCAAATCGGTTACACTAATAAATTTCCTAAATATGCTCTTGCTTATAAATTTAACTCTATTACCGGCGAAACTATAATTAAAAATATTTTATTTTATGTGGGAAGAACTGGAATAATTAATCCTGTAGCAGATCTAATACCTATTATTATTGATGGCAGCACAATATCACGTGTAACATTACATAATTACAATTATATACAAAATAAAGATATTCGTATTAATGATAGCGTAATTATTGTAAAATCAGGTTCTATTATTCCTAGAATTATTAAAGTAATCACTCATAAAAGAGATGAATCTGTTAAACCTTTTATAATGATCACGAAGTGTCCATCTTGTGATACATTGTTACACAAAGACAATAATGAAATTAATTATTTTTGTATTAATCAGGAATGTAACGAACAACAATTACAAAAAATAATTCATTTCGCATCTCGAGAAGCTATGGACATCAATATTTTAGGTTCCAAAACATTAACAATTTTATTTCAAAAAAAAATTATCCAAAAAATTTCGGATTTATACAATCTTAAACAACATAAACCAAAATTACTAAAATTGCCCTTTTTTGGCATTAAAAAAATTAATAATATTTTAGAAGCTATAGAAAGTAGTAAACAAAAACCTTTCGATCGAGTTCTATTTGGATTAGGAATAAAACATGTTGGTAGCAAAATTGCTCGGATTTTAACTCATAAATTTTATAATATAGATAATTTAAAACAATCTAAAATAGAAGATTTAATAAATATAAATGAAATAGGACCAGAAATCGCAGATAGTATACATAATTTTTTTAATGATGCAAAAAATATTAACGAAATAATTCAACTAAAAAAACATCAATTAAATTTTTCTATACAAAATAATATCAATAATATTAATAATAATTTCTTTAATAACAAAAAAATTATTATTACAGGCACATTAACAAAATATAAACGTTCACAAATAACTAAAAATTTAGAAAAATTAGGAGCTTTAATAGTGCATAATTTATCTAAAAAAACTAATTATTTAATTTGCGGAAAAAATTACAGTGAACAAAAAATAGAAAAAGCTAAACATTTAAATATCACTATTATTCAAGAATCAGAGTTATATAAAATTTTAAAACAAACAAACAATCAAATATAAAAGGTAATAATTAAAAAATGAAAAATATTGGTATCGATTTAATTGAAATTAATAAAATTGTCAAAATCGGATTAAATTCAATATCTCATCGAATTTTATCTACTCAGGAACATCACATTTATAAAAAAATAACCTCATTAAAAAGTAAAAGTTTTTTTTTAGCAGGAAGATGGGCCGCAAAAGAAGCCATCTTTAAAACTTATAAAAAAGGTAATTTAACTAATAATTATTGTGATTGGTCTATACTAAATGATAATACAGGAGCTCCTTATATAATAGATAAATACAGTAATCAATTTATGATATCTATTACTCATACTGATAAATATGCTTTAGCTTTAGTAATTATGTTATAATATGAAATTAATTTACAATTAAACCAATATCAATTAACAAAATAGCATCTTATTACAAGTATTATTACCAATAATTAATGTTATAATTAAATTGTAATTCGGAGTTATTCTTCCGTTTAACAAGATAATCATTCCTATAAAATAAATAAAAAATAATAATTTTTCATTACAAAAATAGAAAGGGTTATATTCTGTTTATAAAATTTTGTTTGTTGTGTAAACAAATTAAAAAAAAAATTGCTAAAACTTTAAATATTAGTTATAACATGTTAAATTTTGCCATTAACATTACTTTGTTAGTGCTCGTAATAATTTGGTTTATGCAAATTATTTTAGCAGAAATGCAAATAAATTTAGGTACGAAATTATCTTATAAAGATTTTTCAACTCAATTAGAACAAAATAAAAATATCACATCTATAAATATTCAAGATTCAGGTAACAATTTTTTTAATAAAGATTCTTATAAAAGAATTGAAATTAAAACGAACCAAAATAATGTTTTTTTTACAGATACAGATGAACCACTTTATATCAAAATGTTAAGCAAAATTTTTATTTTACTTGAAAATAACAACAATATTAATTTGAATTACAAAACTAAAACTAATCATTTAAGTAGCTTGTTATTATCTTTATCAATTTTATGCGCCACTTTAAACGGAATTAATTATTTAATGCCTAAAAAAATTAAAAATTGGTTTAATGATATATTACCTTCTTAAAATGGTTACCAAAGATACCTAAATTTCGTGATATCGAACCAATAACCAGGGAAGATCGCACTGAACCCCAAAAGTATTACAATTAATAAATCTGTTAATCATGTTCAAGATCAACTTTCTTAGTTGATCTTTTTTTGTTTTTTAAAAGAAATAAAAAAAGATTTTTTTTATGCTTATCTTTTCTAATTTATTTTGGCAAAGGCATAATATGGAAAGAAAAGTTTTATTTTTACTTTTTTTAAAAAATAAAAAAAATATGCAGGTACGTTCTCAATTAATTGGACTTCATTATCCATTGGTTCATAAAATAGTGAAAAAATTTAACTATTATCCTCGCATTTAACTATTATCCTCGCGTTTTAACTAAAGAAGATTTATTTCAAGAAGTATTGTTAGGTTTAATGAAAGCTCTCGATTATTATCAAGATTTAGGTTATGATTTTCTCGCTTATGCTCGACCACACATATTCAAAAAGCGATTTCTGAAACCATCCGTAAAATTAATGGTTATTATGGCCAATTAATTGATAAAATTGATCAAGCTATTGATAAATAAGAAGAATAAATAAGAAGAAACTATTAATAATTACCATGGTTTAAAACAAGATTGGGAAAAAGAATTAGAAAAATATGAAAAAGAACTAAAAGACCTTTATGAACAAAAAGCCCTTACCCAAAAAGCCAAAGAAAAAATCAAAGAAGCTTTAGAAAAAAATGAAGCTAAAATTAAAGAAATAAAAGAAAATTTAGATCAAAATGATAAAAATATTACTATCTTAAAAGGAAATTAGTCCAATTAGAGAAAGACAAAGAAACTAAAGAAAAAGGAATTAAAGAAAAAGAAGAACAGTTAAAATTAGCTTCTCCCGATGATAAAATTAGATTACAAGCGGAAATCGATAAACTCCGAGATGAAATTTCAGAAATAGTTGGTGAAATCGGTAAAATCAAAGTTCAAATCAAAAATTTAGAAACAGACCAAAAATACTACCAAGATATGTTAAATCATGCTGAAAAATTAAAAAAAGATTTAGAAAAAAGATTTGAAACTTTAACAAATGATGAAAAACCAATATTCAAACAAATCCAATCAGTCGAAGAACACCGTATTGAAATCCAAAAAGAAATCGAGGAAGTCGATGGAAAACTTGAAGAAATCAAACTCGAAAAAACAGTATATCAAGAATTAAAATCAAAATATCAAGAAATGTATAATCGTGCGCTAATTTATGAAAAAAGAGAACGAATTATCAGTAGGAAATGTGGTTAAATGGGGTTTTAAAGCTTTTGATAAATTTACTGACTTATCCCCAGTTAAATTTGGTCTGAAAGTTATAAGAAAATCAATTACTTTTACATGTAAATTCGTCCAAGGTATGTCAAAAACTACTTTAGTTCTTCGCGAAGGCCACCGTTTATATCACATGTTTATGGAAACAATTAACGAAAACAATGAACATCCAAAAATGATTATCAAAGAAGCTTTAGAAATGTATAGTAAAGACATTAACCGTGATTTAGACAAACTCGATGCCGACTACAAAGATTACGAAAAGAAAAAAAGATGATCATAAACTTCGTCTTAACCAAGATAATTTAAAGAATGAATGGAAAAACTCTGAAAAATTAAATGAAAGTATAAAAAAATAATTTGTAACTTGGATTGATGAATATGGAACCATCGCCAAAGAATTAGAAAAAGAAAGAGATAAAGTTTCCGACACTGACAAATTATATGAAGACAAAGCCAAATTAGAAGAAATATTAGAAAACAAAAGAGATAACGTGAATATTATAAAAGAACAATTAAAACAAAAAAATCCGAATTACGCCCGTGTTCAACAACGCCTACAAGAAAAACGAGTTGGCAAAATTCCTGAAATCATTAATTTAACAAATTAATAATTATTTTATTTAATCATTTTATTAATAAAACTGTATAATAGTGATAATTAAATATAATAATTATCACTATTATTAAGAAAGGTTATTCTAACAATGAATAAATCAAATTTTTTCGAAAAAAATGGTTTTTTATATTCCTTCTTATCATTTTCGGACTTGTTTTTTGTTATTTCTGGTTTCAAAATCAAAAAGAAACAACCTTAGCGTCTTCACCAGAATCATTATCAGATTCATTACCTTCTGAAGTAATCCCCACTTCTCCTAGGACAAAACGTTCTCTGGAAGAACCACCAATCCCTAAAATTCAAACAACTGCTGCTCGTTTAGAACAAATTAAAAATTATCTTTTTTGAACCTATTAATCCTACTTTATTACCATCTGATTTATCAGAAAGAGAACGAAATTAATAAACTTAAAAGAGTTGAGGATTGGATTTAGGTTATTTAAATGAAAAAAAGATGAAATTAACGAATATCAAAATAAATGTGATGAATACCAATCGCAATTAAATTCTCTTCAATCTCAAATAGAATCTTTAAAACCACAACAACAAAAACTAGAAAAACAACGAGACGAAAGACACCAAGAAGTTAATAGATTAAAGATTGATAGGAAAGCTAACGAAGATAAAATCGACAAACTTCAAAATGAAATTTCGGAAATAGTTAACGAAATCGGCAAAATAAAAGTTCAAATCAAAAATTTAGAAACAGACCAAAAATACTACCAAGATATTTTAAATCGTGCTGAAAAATTAAAAAAAGATTTAGAAAAAGGATATGAAAGATCCGAAAAACAATATAAAAATTTAATTTATTCTCAATTAAACGAACTCTACGAAATTACCTCAACTGAGGGATAAATAAAAAAAGGAGTTATAAGCTAAAATGATGCAAATAAAAAATAAATTATATTTTTTACCATTATTTTTAATGAGTTTTTTAGGATTATTCCTGTTAATTAATATTAATCCAGTTATAGCCGCTCCCGAAAAAAATGATAAAGATAAAAAAATCGCTTCCTCTGAAAAACAAGAAAAAACAACTAAAAAAGATATATCACAATATTATGAATTATACAATACTCTTGAAAATTATTCTGAAGAAGATCGAAATAAAATTATTCAAATGTTATCAGATTCGCAAACATTAAAAATCTTACAAGAAGAAGCGCTTAAGTCTAAAAAAAAAGGGTCTTCTTCTAAAAAGCCTGATGATTCTAAAAAATAAAAATTAAAATAAACTATTATTTTTTTTAAGACCCTTTCTGAAGGGTCTTTTTTGTTAATATATTTTTAATATAAATGTTTTTTTATGTTGTTATAAATATTGAAACCACAATAAAAATAAAAAAAATTTTATTTGAAGATTTGTAAAAAGAAAATACATTAAAATAAATATAAATTTTCTTTGTTCATTTTTTACTTTTTGCTAAATTAATCTTAGCTAACTTGTGTTGGTTTGTTTTTTCTATAAGTTGGTTGGTTTCAATTTTGTTTTATGTTCAATTCTAACAAATTTCGTGGTGAAAAAGAAAAATAGAACCTCGGCGGAGGTTCTATTTTATTTTATGTTTCATATTTCTCACATCATTTCGTGGTGTATTAGCGTCTTCGAAGAAAGAATGTTTGAAAAAATCAACAAATTTATGATATTCAACAGTATAAGAAAAGAATAATAAGTAAACAATTTAACATTAATCTTGTTTAGAATTTTTTATTATTATCATTAATATGATTTAAAATTCTTAATTAATAAGAAGTAAAATAAAATATTTATTACGCATAAAATAATTATGAAGTACATTCTACTATATTGTTGGAATAATAATTTCCATATTTGATTATTAATCAAATAAAGTTTTTTTAAATATTGTTTCATTAAGTTAATAATTTTTTTAGAGAAAGTTAATTGTTGTTCAGATATTTTATTTATTTTATTATATAAATATTTTTTTTGTTCAAAATTAATTTCTTCAGTTTCAGTTAAAATCACGATAGTTCGATCTCTATCTTCAATAGTTTGTTTTTGAGCTTCAATAGTTAGATCTCTATTGTCAATAACTAGAACTCTATCTTCACTACTTTGTTTTTGAGCTTCAATAATTTGATCTCCCTTTTTAATAGTTAGATCTCTATCTTCAATAGTTTGTTTTTCAGCTTCAATAGTTAGATCTCTATTGTCAATAACTAGAACTCTATCTTCACTACTTTGTTTTTGAGCTTCAATAATTTGATCTCCCTTTTTAATAGTTAGATCTCTATCTTCAATAGTTTGTTCTTGCTTCGTGATTAATTGGTTTTTAGCAGTTTCTAGATCAGTTTTAGCAATTTCTAGATCAGTTTTATCTTTATTTAATTTTGCAATAGTTTGTTCTTGCTCCGTGATTACTTGGTTTTTAGCAGTTTCTAGATCAGTTTTAGCAGTTTCTAGATCAGTTTTATCTTTATTTAATTTTGCAATAGTTTGTTCTCGAGCTTCAATAGTTAGATCTCTATCTTTAATAGTTTGTTCTCGAGCTTCAATAGTTAGATCTCTATCTTTAATAGTTTGTTCTTGCTTCGTGA
>NZ_JAOSIS010000003.1:0-17979 GCF_030586915.1 'Vigna radiata' phytoplasma | reverse complement strand
TTTGTTCTTGCTTCGTGATTAATTGGTTTTTAGCAGTTTCTAGATCAGTTTTAGCAATTTCTAGATCAGTTTTATCTTTATTTAATTTTGCAATAGTTTGTTCTTGCTCCGTGATTACTTGGTTTTTATCGGCTAAGTCTTTTTCAGCTTTTTTTTGAATATTACTTAAGTCTTTAGTTGCTTTATTTTGTGCATCTTTTAATTCTTTTTTTTTTTGATTTAATTTTTCTTTTATTTTATCACGCGCGTCCCTTGTATTTTTTAATTCTCTTTGTGTTTGATCTAAATCTATAAGGACCTGATCTTGTATTTGTTTTATATGTTGTTGTAATTGCATTAATTTTTTTATTGCATCATCTAATTGAATTCTTATAAAAGAAACATACACTGGATCATTTAGAAGTTGATCCATTTCATTTATGTGATTTTCAAAAGTCATTGCATTTGAATTAATATAGTAAATTTGTGGAAAAATTTGTCGATTTAAGACTATATCACATAACTTTAATAATGATTTTTTGTTTTCATATTCTTGGTACAATGATTGTTGAAGATGTTCGATTATTTCATCTTCCTTCTTGTGGGAATTTTTATTAAAAATATTTTGTAGATAAACATCTTCATCTGAAATATATCTTTTAGTTTGAGGCAATATTGGTAATGCTTTTTGCTGTATTGCATCGTAATATTTGGCCAATTGATTTCTTTGTCTAAATTGATTTGCTATTTTTTCTTTTAAAATTAAAATCATTTCTTGTGAAGAAATTTGAGGCTTTATTAACAATATCTTTTTTTCCTCATTATTCATCCAATCCCTAGTATTCATAAAATCATGATCGAGTAATTGTAATTTCTGATCGTCTTTAAGTTGTTCGTTTAATATAGTTATTCTATATTGTGTTTCTTCTAAAACTGTGTTTACCATCATAATGTAAAATAATATATCTGGCATTTTTTTATTTTTTAAAATTATTTTTATATTTAAATCATCCACACTAATCATTTTATGATTTAATTTTTGTTGCAAAAATAAAACATATTCTTGAAATCTTCGTTCTTTTACACTAATTTCTGATAATAACTTGGATGCAAGAATGTGGATTGTTTCTTCGTCTGAAAGTTTAGGATCTGTGTGGAGGTGTTTTTGCAGATATCTGTTTTCATCTTCAGGAAGATCATAATAATATAAATTTTTATTAATTTTTATATTCGCATCTTCTTGTGATAATGCGTAAGATTTTGCGATTTGATTAAATTCTTGAAATTGATTCAATATTTTTTCTTTTAAAAGTAAAATGATTTCTTTTGAAGACAGATTGGGATCCATTGAAAATATTTTTTTTTTCTCATCAGGTAAAACATTTATATTAATTCTAGGATGTATTATATCAAATATATTAATTTTTAATTTCTCTGAATTATTTATGTTTTTATTAGAAGAAAATAATCTAGTTTTTTTAATATTATTATTGAATTGAAAAAATATTATTAAGAAAAGATTTAATGACAAAAATAAAATAAAAACTGCAATTAATAATTTAATAATTTTATTTTTTAGGTACTTTTCAAACACAATAAAAAACCTTTTTCCGTTAATTTATTTAAATTTTATTAATCTTTTTTTAATTAAAATGCTTTTCATAATTTATTAAAAACATTAAATACAAGAAAATAAATATATTTATTAAATTTAACAAAAAAATAATTTTATATAATTATTAAATTTGAAATTTATTTACAAAATTAAAATCATTTTATAAAAATTTATTTGTTATGATCATAATTTTAAATCAAAAAAAATATCAAAAAAATAAAAAATAATTATAAAATTAATAAAATATTTTAAATAATAGATTATTAAAAATAAGAAATAAAAAATAAAAAAATATTGAATTAATAGATAATTTAATTTATCTATATTAATAATTTATTAATAATTATTTATTAAAAACCGATTTAAATTAAAATTTAATTAAAATAAAAATATAATTATAAATGAAATAAGTATATCAAATTTATAAACACTAAATTAATTTTTAATTTAACAACATGTAATTAATTTTATCAAATATTAATATTTCCGTCAACATTCAAAAAAATTAATAAGATTTAAAATAGTTCCTTTGATTAAGTGAAAATTTAAAAATAAAACATACAAAAAATTATATCTAAAATATCTTTAATTAATGTTTCTAACCATTTTTATGAACCGCTCAAAAAAATATCGTATCAAATAAAAAATAAAAATAAAGCTTTTCTTCACGAATAATTAGAAAAGATAATAAGATATCTTTTTTCATTTGTTTGAAAAAATAAAAAAGACCAATTTTAAAATTGGTCTTTATTATTAATTCTTTTCTTTATTTTTTATTCCATGTTACCAATGTAACCTCTTCATTTGGTTGTGTAGTGAATAGGGGAGTAGTGCGATTCTTGATAATTTTGTTCACCTTTTAATACCAATTTTTTAGTGTTGCATTGCTTTTTTCATGCTTTTTTGTTCTAATAAAACCTATTTTTTTAGATTTAAAAAACAAACCAAAGATAAGATCTTTTACGAAAAAGATAATATTATTTAAAAAATGAAAAAGTGGTTTAAAACCTGAATAGATGAAGATACTTAAAAAAACAGTAGCCATCATTTCGTATCTATGTTCCGATACTTCGGGATTTTGAAAATCTTTAAAATATCTCCCTAAAAAAAGTAAAAATGGTTAAAAAACTGATCATTTATTTTCTCTTACTTGCAATTATTCTTCAAGGACTAAGGATTTAACTTCTTTTTGTTAAACTACCCGCTACTTTAAAAATAATGCGTGTGGAAGTAGGGATTTTGATTTTTTTTCCTGTTTGTGGATTGCTTCCAATGTAGGCTTTTCGTGATTTTAAGACAAATCTACCAATGGTAGGTGCTAAAATTACTTTTTTATGGGATGCAATTGCTTCGATTAAAACACGCTCGAAGGTTTTGTAAAATGTTTCTGTAGCAGTAATGGTAGCTTTATTGGCTTCAGCGATTTTTTTTATTAATTCTTTTTTTAGTCATATAATTATTTCTCCTTTGGGTTGATTTTTTTTGTAAATTACTATGGTCTTGGAAATAAGTACTACAATAAATTTTTGTCATGGTATCACTCATTATCAACAATTTCCTTTCTTAGAAATAGGTTGATTATTAGGATTAGACGGGAGAATAATAAATGATATGGACTTAAATAAATTAAGAAATATCACCAAAAATATGTTCACAACCAATATAACCCGAAACCGGTTAAAAGAGTGAATATTCCCGAGGGAAAGGATAAAACCAGACCTTTTTTGGAATCTAAACCATGCAAATAGAATCGTTTAAAAAAGCCCTGGAACAATTGATAACTCCCTACTTCGAGAACAGCGAATCAAACAAAGATTCAAAGTCATTTACTATCTAATTAAGATTTACATTGAAGGTTTTCGATGTCATTAATAATGATATCCTCCAAAAGATGCTCCACAATTACATCCGCAAGAAAAAAGTACTAAAAAACATTCGATGATGGTTGAAAGCATTGAGAATCCTCTTGTGCATGATAAAGTTAATATATTAGGATCGCAGGAAACCGTCAAAGAGTATACTAACAGCTATGATTGAAAAAAGGAGGTAATAGTACAGAACCAAACCCTAGACCATCGGAAACCATTGGAAATCATGAGGACACACAAAACAATTATGCGAGTAATTATCCAATATTTATGGAAAAAACGGTGTGCTTAGAAATTTGCTCGCCCCGTTTGGACGGGGGTCGTTGGTAATAGACAAACCGTATCAATGAAACACCAATAATCTATCAGTATAATATTGATATTTAATTTCAAAAGATGTTAAATACATCCAATAACATAAATTAGTTAAAAAAATAGTTAAAAAATAAATATTATTTTTAATTTAACTTAAAAATAAAATTAAAAAATTAGTTATTATAAAATAATATAATGAAAAATATAAATTTCTAAATAAGATCACTAATTCAATTGAAATCTTTATTTTTAAAACATAAATGATCTAAAATAATAAAACTAAAAATATCAATCCGTTATTATTTTTCCATTATTAATCAAGAAAAAAATTTTAAACAATAAAGACTTTTTTAACAAAAGGGTCTTTTTATTTATATAATATTTTATTTAATAATTGATTAAATCAATATAAATTTATATAAGTACTAAAATACTTTTATAAACTTTCTATAAACATTAATTGAAAAAAAGATAATTTTTAAAGCATCATATTGACAATAAAAAACATTTTTTATTGATTATTTATAGTAAATAAAATTAGATATTAAATTTTACAAAATAACATAATTATTATATAACATGAAAAATAAATAAAAATCATCAATAAATGAAAATTTCTAAATTATGAATATTTTAATTTAATCATTTGAGTTCAAATTTACTTTAACTTTGCTACCATAAATATTTAAATTCATATTAGGTTTCCCTTTTATTTTTGGTTGCAAAAAACTAATCAACATATGGGTAGAATCTAAAATATTTATTTTATCAAGAAAATTAGCATATAATCCAGTTGATAGACTTTTTTGTTCTAATGAAAAAACCTCTAATTGATTAGTCAAATTATTATAATCAAAAGCAAAACCTAATGTTTTTTCAAAATTATAATTCTTTAAATACAAACGAATATTTTTTTGAATATTTTTGGTCGAATCTTGATTTTGTTTTATCATTTCGCAACTTTCTACGATACCTGGTAATAATAAATTACCAATTAATTTACTTGAAATAAATTTAGTTGTTTGACTAAAACAAGTTTTAGTAATTTGTCGGCCTATATTATCTTGAATTTTTTTAATTATTATTTGCTTAATCTTATTTCTAATAACAGAATCATTTTGAATAGTTTGTCGACAAAAATTTTTAATATCGAGGTTTAATTCTGATATTTCTAATTCAGATGCCTCATTAATAAAAATTTCTATATAGGGTATTTTTTCAACTTCATCTTGTAAAAAATTTTTAAATAACTCATGACTCACAGAAAATAAAGATTTGGACATATCACAATTACAAAAGGTTATATCAACATAATAAATTTCATTTAATTGATCAAGATCAAAAAAGAATATACCTTTTTCCGGATAATATTTAATTAAATATTTTAATAATTCATTAATAAAAGCAATTTTATCATCCGAATCGTGAATATATTTATCACTAGCTACTTCTTGAATTGTATCTAATATTTTAAATATTCTACTAAAAGGAAATAACAAATTACTAGTTAAAATAGTAGTATTTTTTATAATTTGTTTAGTATTTGCGAATTCTTGATAAGTTTTACAAGGAAACATTTTCATAGGAAAAATTTTGTAAAAAACATGAGCTTTTTCTGAAAACATATGACCATTTTCATGACGCCAATTAACAGCATAATATTTTAAATTATAATCTTTTTCATAATTATTAATTTCTAAAGCGCATAAATTTAAAAAATCTTTATTAAATAAACAAATAAAAATAATTATAATTATATATATTAAAAATTTATTTAATTTTAATAATTTCATATTTTTTTTACTCTCTATACATTCATTTTAACTTTAAAATTTAATATATATATGTGTGTTAAAGATAACATAGCGAAACATCAATAAAAATATCAAATTTTTAAATAATTTTAAACCTATTAACTTTTTTAATTTTTATAAAAAAATTTAAGATATTTTAATTTTCTTTTTAATTTTTGAAGAGCATTTTTTCGTATTTTTTGAACTTTTTTAGGAGACATTTGCAAATATAAAGCTATTTCTCGATAAGAATTTTTTTTATGACATTGAAAATAATTAAAAAAACCAAAACTTAAACCAATAATTTTAAATTCTGATGCATTTAAATTTTGTTTTATTTTTTGAACCCAAAATTCATAATCTACTTGATTTAACCAATTTTGATGAGGATCTAAAGAATAGTTAGCAAAAGAATAATAAATAGTTTCTTGAAAATTAGTATTAACGACATAAGAATTTTTTTGAGGAACAATTGGAATATGACTATGACGAATTAATTCGCGAATTACAAATTTAATAGTTGGCCGCGCATAAGCTATAAAATCATAACCTTGATCTTGATAATAACCTAAAGCACGAATTAAACCCAAAAAACCTTCTTGAACCAGATCGGCTTTTGTTAAAATGGAAGGATAATACTTGAATTGATTAACAATTTTATAAACTAAAGGTGTATGAACCTCAATTAATTGATTTCTAATAGATAAATTATTTTTATTTTTTAAAAAGAGTGAAAATAATTTTTTTCTTGGCATATCATTCCTTTCTAAAACATTCTTAAAGTTGATAATAAAACAAAATAAATCTCGAAAATATATTATTAAAATTAACAATTTTATAAAAACGTTCTCACACTCAAAAAAACAAATCTCATTTAGATTAATATAAAAAAACTTTAAATTTCTTCTTATTACATCAATTTCATTAATCAAGATCTTTTTATTATGTTGCAAATAAATATTTACCAATTAAACAAACTTAAATTAAACTTATTTTCTTATAAATTCTCCAATTTATTTAATAATAAGGATATGAAAACATATAACTTATTAAATTTGATTTTTTTTGGTATATAGAAAATATTTTATAACTTTCAGTTGTTCTTTATTTAGTTAGGTAAAAAAGTTTAAAATTTCTTATAAAAATAAAAAAATCAATATTTTTTTTCAAAATATTGATACAATTGTAGATTAAAGTTAAAAAATTTTTTAAACATTAAATTTAAATTTTTATCATTTAAATAAATGAAAAAATATTAATGATATATAAAAAATTAATTCAAAAATCAAATTTAAATATAAATAGATCTATAAAAAATAACAAAATAACGACAAATAAAGTAATTATCTATAAATAAAAAATATATTAATATTTTGCTATTATATAATAATTATTTTTTTATGTTATAATTAAATTAGATATTTTATATTATTAGAATATTCTAATGATGAAATATCTTAATATTACCTAACTTAAAAAAATGATAATTTAAAATGAAATTTGAAAATTTGAAAAAAATTAAATATAATTATAAAAAATAATTAAAATTTATCTAATAATAATATTTAAAAAAATATTATTAATAATTAAAAAATTTATTTATTGTTTATTGCATATTTTTAAAAATAAAAAAGAAAAGAGAAAGAAATAGCTAATATAAATATTTTAGAAAAAAATCAAAAAAATATTTTATTATTTAAATATTTAATCCTGATAATATTATTTTTAAAATGTTATTTAATTCATATTATTTTAGCTCATTCTTTATCTGCTAATAATCAAAAAAAAAACGATTTACAAACTAAAATTTTCCAATATCGAAGTATTTTAGAGGCAGAATTGAATCAAACACAAAAATTAAAGCAGGAGTTAAAGACATTATCATCAGAAGATGAAGATAAATTAAAAACTTTTTTAGATGATATTCGAGAACAAAACGTATTAAACATCGAAGAAATAGAGAATATTAATCAAAAAGATCTTAAAAATAATATAGACGAATTACTTTTGAAAATTTTAGAAAAACAGGAAAAGATCTATATAACATTAATTAATAAAGTTAAAAAAAATAATTCTCTTATTATGAAGAAAATAGTTAATCAAACAAAAGAAGATGCTGCTAAATTATTAGAAATAAGCCTTTATTTCGCGAATAATAAAGATATAAAATATCAATTAAATAATATCAAATTAGAAATAGAATCTAATAAAAAAAATAGTGCAATTTATTTTCAAACCAAAGGTGAAGAATTTATGTTAGAAGCCGAAACACAACAAAATAATCAAGATTACCTCACTTCTAATTTAAAATATGATCGCGCTAAATATAATTTCGAAAAATCTATTGATCAACTTAATGATATAAAAGGTCAAATTAATTTAATATTCCATCAAATATTAATTCCTAAAACTAATTTGCCTGAAATTGAAATTAAAAATTCTTCTGAATATATTACTCTTGATGAAAATAATAATACTATTAATAACGATTTGAAATATTGGAAACCTACTTTAATAGTTTTTATGATTACCAATTGTTTAATTATTATACATTTTGCATACAAATTAATTATTTATAAAATGTATAAAATAACTAAACCTAATTTAAATATGAATAAATTTCAAGTTTGATTAAAAAATATAAAAATTTAAAATAATAAAAGCTGTTTGCAATAAACAGCTTTTTTTATTTAACTAAATGTTAGCAAATAACTAAAATAATTTTTTTAAATAAATGCATATCGATTTATTGAAATTTATTTTAGTTATTTTTAATTTTAATTTATAAAATATAAAATTTTTAAAAATATTTTATTTAACTTTGTTGATTTTTTAATTCTTGTTCCACTTGGTTTAATATTGTTAAGTCTGTATCGGTAACAATAATTCTACTATAAGCTTCTTTTAAATCATCAATATCAACAGTTTCTTTGCTATCATCATCATTACTAGCTTTTTTAGTAGCAAAATTCATAGCAGCAGATTTCATTAAATTTTCTAAAGTACGATTAGTTTTTAAAAAATCATAATTTTTAGTTGTATCTATTCTTTCTAAAGCTTCATTAATTACTTCATACAAAAAATTTTTTGCTTCCAAACTATATGGATTTTTAAGTTTTTGTTCCATTAAAAACTCTAAAAATTTTCGACGTTCTTTTTTATTACCAGGATTAACCTTTATAGAATAAGTAAAACGAGATTTAATAGCATCATCGATTTGCATAAAATTATTAGTTGCTCCTAAAATAAAAATAGGATGTTCTGGATCATTTTCCACAGAAGTCAATTCTGTTTTAAATTGATTAACAATATTCATAATTTCTGCATCTCCAGATAAACGTTCTAATTTACAAAAAATAGTTTCGCATTCATCTATAAAAAGAATTACTCCAGGATATTTTTTAGATATTTTACGTACATCCCTAAACAAATTCCTAATCATTTGCACAGCTTGTCCTCTATATTTTTTAGAAAAAATAGAAGCACTAACTTCAAAAAAAGGTAATTGCGTTTCTTTAGCTATAGCTCTAGCAAAAGTAGTTTTTCCTGTTCCAGGGGTACCATATAACAAAATACCCGAAGGAGGGTCAATTAGACCAAGGTTTTTAAATTTTTCAGGTTTTTTTACATATAAAATAAATGAATTAGCTATTCTCTTTTCGCTCTCAAAACCTGATAAAGTTGCAAAATCAGGGAAATTATCACTATTAGTAGGATAAAAAGTTTCTGATATGTCAGAATCATTAACTAAATTATAATAATTTTGTAAATCTTGTGACGATGTATCACTCTTTAATTTTCTTAAATAAAAATTATTATTAAAAATAAAAATTAAAGATATAAGAGCCATAATCAATAATAAAAAATCTATAATCAATCGCATTATTATAAATAATCTTGTTTTTTTTAATAATTTTTGCCTTTTAGCTTCTGATAATTTTAGCACTTTATCATCAGATAAATTTTTTGTTTGCTCTTCCAACTGAATACTCCTTCAAAATATTAAAGATAAAATACAATAATAAAAAACTCTTTTTATAAACTATAAAAATATTTTTAATAATTAATTATTTATTAAATAAAAAATTTTTGATAAATTAAAGCTAAATTAAATAAAAACAAACCTTTTTAATCCACAATATAAATTTTAATTTTTTTTATTAATTAAAACAATATAAATACAATTTATAAATTATGTTTATATAAAGATTTTTTATCAAAAACTGCTAAAGGTTCTGAAAAACTACCTTCAGAAGTTTTAGCAAACATTTCCCCTAAAGAAGTTAGTTTTGCATCTATATTATCTAAATGCCATAATAAAAATGCTTCTCCTGTTTGAGGAATTTTTAAAGCTCCATATTCTAACAAACCATGATGAGAAATTAATAAATGTTTTAATAATAATATTTCTTCTGTATCCTGAATATTCAATAAAAAAGCTTCTTCATGAACATAATTAACAGATAAAACTAAATGCCCTAATAAAACACCTTCTTTAGTATATTCTTTTTTTGCAAAATTAAATTCTTTAACTTTAAACATATCATGTAAAATAATTCCTGCATATAATAAATCTAAATTTAAAAAATTATATCTTTCGACTAAATTTAAAGTAATTTGCAACATATTAGTAGTATGATAAGCTAATCCACCATAATAATTATGATGCATTTTAAAAGCAGCAGGTGAAATTAAAAAAGGTATTCTATATTTATTATACAAAATAGTTGTAATTTTCTTCAAATTAGAATTATTAATTGCAGCGATATATTTATTAATTAAAAAATCAGCTTTATCAAAAGATAAAGGTGCACATGTAAAAAAACAAGAATAAATTTGATAAATTTGTTCTAAATTCAAAATATTCTCAATTAAACTTACATTTTCGCAATTCCAGTAATATTTATTTTGTTTTAAATATTTAATGACTTCAAAAATATAAATTTTTTCTGTCATTAATGTTAAATTTATATTTTCTATTTTAATATTAATATATTCATTTTCCGTTAATAAAACATCTACATTATAAAAATTATCACCTTTATTAATATTAGTAATTTTCCCAAAAATTTGATATTTTTTGCCTATTTCAGCATTCTTTAAAATTTGTAATTGGTTTTTTTTATAAATCATACTTTTTTAAACTCATTTTTTATTATTATTTAATCTATTATTATGTAATAAAATTTTTAAAAAGAAATCCATTCGCACACAAAAATAATTTAACATAAACCTGTTTTTAAAAATTTTTTTTGTAAATTTTCTAATTCAAATTTATTTAAATTTGATAAACATTGATATTTTTGCTTTAATAATGTCACTGATTTAATAATGTTCATTTTTTGACAATAAGTCAAAGGAAAATCATAAATTACTTGATAATTTAAATAAACAGCAATTACTAAAAAAAAATCTGCATCAATATTTTCTAATTTATGCTCAATAAAAAATAATATTCCGGTAATTAAACTTTTAAAATAATTAATAGCTTTAGTATACAATAAATAATTAAAAGCTACATTAACAAAATTTTGTTTTAAAATTTTATTGAATTCTTTAAATACCAGATAAACTGGTAATTTATTTATCAAAAAAATATTATCTTTCAAAACTTTTTCCGCATTTTCTTCTACAGAAAAATTTAATTTCGCTTTAAAATAAAAAATTCTTAACATCCTTAAAGGGTCTTCGGTTAACTTTTGATAAGGATTACCTATAATACGAATAATTTTATTATTTAAATCTTTAATTCCGCCCACATAATCGAAGATTTTATCATCTTCATCTAACAAAAGTCCATTAATTGTAAAATCGCGTCTCTGTAAATCATCCTTTATATGTTGAATAAAAATTATACATGAAGGATGCCTAAAATCTAAATATGCAGCTTCTTTGCGATAAGTAGTAATTTCAAAATAATTATTTTCAAAATAAATTTTGACAGATCCATAACGAATTCTTCTTTTTGGTATATCAAAAATTTCACAAACATCTTCAGGTAAAAGGTTAGTAGTAATATCTACATCTGTAATAGGTTTTTTTAATAAAAAATCTCGAACAGCTCCTCCTACTACAAATGCTTCTGCTTTATTTTTTTTTAATATTTTTAAAATTTTTTTAGCTTTATCCATATATAATTTAAAATTTAACATATCTTATTTACACCCATGATTAAAACACATTCTGAATCAAGAAGGCAGAATGATTAATCCCACACCAAGTACATTATTCCCTACATGAGCTCCTATTACCGGAGTAATAGTAACTTCTAAAATATCATTAATATTTAACTTTTTTTTTAAAGTTTCTATTAATTTATTTTTCATTAAAGGCTGCCCTGAAGTTAAAACATGTAATAAAAATTTTTGATTTTTCGCGTATTGCTGAACATCTTTGATAATACAATCAAAAGCTTTTTCTAAAGTAAAAACTTTTTTAATCATTGTAATAACACCAGGAGATTCTAATTTTAAAATAGGTTTAATGTGAAAAATTCTTCCTAAAAAACCTTTAGTAGTGCTTAAGCGACCACTTTTAATTAAACGATTTAACGAATCTACTATAAAAAAAATTTTATTATTTTGGCGTAATTTTGTTAAATATTCTATAACTTTTGAAACCTCACAATTTTCCGAAAACATACGTTCAGCTTGTAAAGCGCAATAAGCTTCACAAAAACCAATACTTTGAGTATCAAAAACTATAACTTCTATTTCAGAAGCAACTATTTTGCTAGCAGATAAAATACTATTATAACTACCGCTTAATTTACTTGATAAAGTGGTGACAAAAATTTTTTTATATCCTAAACGAGCTATTTGACGAAAATATTCAACTATTTCTCCTATAGGTGGTTGAGAAGTGGTAGCAATTATACGAGGATTCTTAGTTAAAGCTTCATAAAACTGATCTGCAGTTAAATTTTCACCATCTCGATATTCTTGATTATTTAAAAAAATTTGTAATCTAAGTAAACCAATATCATGTTTTTGAGGAAAATAATCTAAACAACTAGTGGAAGTACTGATTACCTTAATAATTTTATTCATATGAAATTAAAATCCTTTAATAAAAATAAATTAATAACTCAATTTTTACTAAAAATATATTTTAAAATATTGAGTTATTATTTAAATGTTTAAAAATCAAATTTATATTTGATTAAAAAATAAATTATTTATCATTAATCATAAAAATTTATTTATTTTAAATTTTATTATCTTTTTTAAGCATCATTAAAGGTTTTTCTTTGTTTAATTTATTAGAATATAGAACAGTATATAAAAACCATACAAATGCTAAACAAAAAATAAATAATCCTACAAAACCAATTATATCGCGATAATTAGGTGATAACGAAAAAAATCCACTGGAACATAAATTACTATCAAATAATGCATGCGCGAATACATTTTGATAAACTTGTTGACTTAATTTTATTAATGATTCTTTTTGTTCAAAATAACTCATGTGTTTCAAACCTGGAATCAATTTTCTATCTACAAACACAGAATAATAATTAAAGTCATTATTCGGAACTGCGTTAATCACTTTTTGAACCAGGAAAAACAATATTTGTTGTGTAAGCGCAAATAAACCCATAAAACAAGCAAACAAATATAATAATATTTTATTAATAGTTCGTTTATTAGCGCCTAAAGAACGACTAATACCTACAGTACGATAAAAAATCATAAATTGAAGCTTTACAAACGATTTGGCTGTAACATAAATATACCAAGGCAGTACTAAATATTTTAGTAATGCAAATATGAATCCAATTATACCAGTTGACCAAAACGATAAAACTTCTGCATCAAATTCCAAATATAAAATCTTAAACAATGATAACTTGTACCAAATTATTTTTGATAAAAAATTATTTGATACTAATGCCAAGCGACAGATTATAAAAATTAGCGCATTAACAATTAGCATAAACATATTTCTTCTCAAATGAGCTTTAGTTAAACTTTTACCAATACGATAAACTTCTTTCAAAGGTAAATCAGAAGAAATAGATCTAACATCTAACAAATGATCATTTTTAAATAATATAGAAGATTCATTAATTTTAGAAACAAAATATTTTTTTTCAAAATTATTAACATAAGATAATATATCTAAATCTTCCGATGTAGAATTTACAGATGTATCGGAAATTTGATTGTTTTTACGAACTAAAAAGTCTTTCATAGTACCTTTATTTATTTTAATAATAATATCAGCATATTTAGTAGCTAATACAATATCATGCGTTACTACAACGACCAATTTCTCTTCAGAAATCTCTTTTAATTTTTTAAAAACTAAAATACTAGTTTCCGCATCTAAATTACCTGTCGGTTCATCAGCTATTAACAAATTATTATTTTTAATCAAACTTCTAATTATATTAGCGCGTTGTAATTGTCCACCAGATAATTCAAAAGGTTTTTTCTTTAACAAACCAATAGATAAATCAAAATATTTAAATAATTCTCGAATTTGCTTATGAAGTTCTTCATTAACGACGCGTTTTTGTAATTTAATGGCTAAAAGTAGATTTTCCAAAATAGTTAATTCATTAATAAAATATGAATCTTGCATGATATTAGAAACCATACCATTTCTATAATTAGCCATTTCAGAATCAGAAAAAGTAGATAAATCTTCTTGAGCTACTATAATATTACCAAAACTTACTTTTTCTAAGCCTGATAAAAGATTGCATAAACTGGTTTTTCCTGAACCTGATTTACCTGATAAAAAAACAAATCCGCGACTAGGCAAATTAAAAGAAATATCTTCTAAAATTGTTTCATCGTCAGACGATGTTAAATTAACATCTATAAAACGAATCATATTATTCTTAATCTCCTTTATTTTTATTAAATTGATATATAAAATTATTATTCATATTTTTGTAAATTTATGTCAATGAAAATTTATTTTTAGTAATATTAACTGAAAAATCATATAATAAAGTAGATTTTTGAATTAAATTAATGATTTTAGCAGCTTTAGTAGTATTAATCAAATCTGTATTTAATTGTAAAGTGTCTTTTAAATCATTTTGATTCAAAATACTACTAAAAAAAACAGGCAATTTATATTCGTAACGATAACTTAATAAAGGTATAAAAATGTCATCTCTAAAAAAAGTATTCATATTTTCTAAACCAAAATCATCTAAAATTAAAAACGGAATTTTTTTTAAATGATTTACTTTATCTTCTATAATATCTTGAGTCCAAAGAAATTTAAATTGTCTAACCAAATCAGACATTACAATAAATAAAAAAGGAATGTGACATTGCAATAACATTTTAGCTAATACCTTTAACATAAAAGTTTTTCCTGAATCGAAAGGACCATAAATATATAAACCCTTATTATTTTTAATATTAAAATCAGGAGAATTATATTGTTCTATTAACGATTTCATATACTGGAAAATACTTTTTTGTATTTTAGAAATAGGTTTTATTTTTTTAACATCTATATTAGATAAATCTAATTCTTGATTAAATAAAATGTTTTTTTGTTGCAAATTACTTTGCCAATCTATTTGTCTAGTTTTCGTAGTTTCTTGCCAAGCTACATGAAGATAAGGTCTTTCTTTTAAAACCAATTTATATCCAAAAGGATTTGGCTTATCTTTTTTATTTAAATAATTAAAAACAATAATTAAATCTTCGTCTTTAATTTGTAAATGTTTCGTTTCGGGATGATTTTTAATATAATTTTTAATTTTTTGTAAATTAAAATTTGATTCTTCTAATGAATCCATAATAACTCCTAAATAAAAATTTAAATATTTTTAAAATTTAAATTTTTATAAAACTAAACAATAAAAAATTGAATTTTTTATTCTAAATTAGAATAAATATAAATTAATCATTTCCTCATTTCATTAATTATTAGTAATTGCCAGTAATTGCCACTTTTTTAATAAAACAGACTAACAATTTACCTAAAATCTACAATTTATTTATTAATATTATTCGCTATTTTGTAGCTTATAAATAAATTATTACTGAATTTATTATATCATGTTTTCTAGTGACTATTTATTTTTTAATGATAAATTAAAACAGATATTAAAGTAAAATTTGAATAATAAATTGTGATCTTTTTATCCGACTAACTTTGTGTCACCACTAATTAGTTGTTTATCCTTATCATTCTATATTGATGTTATGTATTTTTTGATTAAATAAAGGTCATTGACTTATTTATGGTGGTATTGTTTAATTTTTAGGATTTCCAATACCGTATATAGTTTTTAACTATCAATATTCCCATTCGACATTCCTTATGGACCGTGATATGATTGAACGTTTGATAGTAGTTGTTGAGTTATATTATTAATCCAGCGTTTTAAGTTCTGGTTGAACATTTAATGAACAATCTTGAATGATATTCAATGTTCGCCAAAGTTTAGTTTCTGGATCAAAAATAGTTGTTAACATAAACACCAATTCCCTTATTATCATTGAATAAACAATAAATTACTGACTTCTTTCGCCCTATAAAAGCCGTTAACCTTCATCTTGGGAGGGCGATTAACTTAATTATTCCAAATTAAGTTTTACTCCTCCGACTACTAAAAAGTCGCTTTATCCTTGAGCCTAATGACTTTTATTTCATTATTAGTTAATTTAATAATTTACATAATTATCCGAATTGTTTCAATAAGGTATGGATATTTTCATAATTTATATACAACTTATGAAAATACTGATCATAATTAATGCAAATTTTTCATAAAATCATCTAACCATTTAGGTAAAGCAACCTCTTTACGAGAGGAATTAAATTTATTAATATGATTTGTTAATTCTGCTGTTAAATAATTATAAGCTGTTTCTGTAGAAACAATACCTCTTTTTAACCACGATTTTAAAACAGTATTACAATAATTATAAGATAAAACAAAATGAATATCATGATTTTTCTTTTTACAAATATACATTAGCAAAGCATTAATAACTCCGATATCTACATTTTTATTATTTTGAATTAACATAAATAAATCATGATTTAATCTTTTATGCATATTAATATTTTTTCCAAAACTTTTAATAATATTAATAGGATGCGACCTTTTTAAGCATAAAATCATTTCATTTTTTTCTTGTTGATAATCAGTAGCATCAATGATTTTAATATTTTGTTGAGTTTTTACATTTTGTTCATATAAATAGTCTTTTAAAATATTTAAATCAATATTTTGATTATAATTATGACGAAAAAGTTTTTGATATAAAATAGCCATTGCTTTAGGTTTCAACATATAAACAAAGCCTAAAGTAACAATATAATCAATATTTTCGTTTTCCAATAAAAAGGGTTTTTTAAAGCGCTCAGACAAATTACTCAAAAACATTTCATAATCAAAAAATTTTTTAAATACAACCAAATGTTTAGGCGGCATTGCAACATTATCGGATGAATAATGATTATACAATGAAGAATGATCAATAGCAATTTTATTAACTCCATAAATATCTACAAAATTTTTACTTATATTTTGAAAATTTTCAGGTATTATAGGAGACTTATTTAATAATAATTTTTGCAAACAATGATAATAATTACCTACTTCACTTAAAAAAAAGTGACTTAACAAAGGATCTTTAAAAAAATTATGAACCTGAACCGGAGAATAAATTATATAAATGATATCTTTATTTTCATTAGAATAAGTTTCTAATAAACGAAGAGCTTCTAATTTATATTTATTTTTTTTAAAAGTTTTCTGATCTACATTCAATAAATCAAATAACATTTGATGCGTAATATTAAAATTATTATCAAAATTATTTTTACTTTCGTTTAAAAAATATAAAATATTATATAAAGAGATAGCGATAGTTCCGATTAAAGGTTGATATAATAAATTAAGTACTTTATAATCTTCTAAAGACAATTTATTAAAACAATAAATTTTAATTATATTTGAATTAATCATTATTTGTAACCTTCCTTAAATGTTACCGCAAATGCCTTATCAAAATTAAAATAAATAATAATTTGATCGAATATTATATATATTTATTTATTTTAATTGACAAAAAGAACAAAAATAAGAACTACGACCATTAATTTTAATTTTTTGAATTAATTTGTTGCACCTGCAACAATTGTCTTTATCTTTTCTATATACCAAAAGTTTCTTTTGAAAATTACCTTTAATCCCTAAAGATACGGATAGATTAATTGCGTTTTATTCAGCGATTTATCTTTGCTGTTTTATTTACAATCAGCCCCCGTCCAAACCGGACAAGCAAGTTTCCCAGCATCCGGCTTTCCATAATTTACTCTCTTTCGAGAACTAATTTCTCCTCGCGGTTGATTAGCTATTTATTCCTATTGTTCTTGTTTCTGATATCGTGTATTTGTTGATTGGTTACCTTTCGGTGAC
>NZ_JAOSIS010000029.1:0-6205 GCF_030586915.1 'Vigna radiata' phytoplasma | reverse complement strand
ATATATCAACCCCTTTTCCCGATACCATTGAATAACTAGCAAATTACTTTCTTCTTTCGCCCTATAAGAGTGATTAACTCTCTTCTTGGTAAGACGATTAACTAAATTATTCCAAATTTAGGTTTACCTTTACGACTACTAAGAAAATGCTTTATCCTTGATCATCAAGGTTTTTATCTCCGGATTAGTAAACTTAATTACTCAGTTTTAGGATGCTCCAAGTTACACTAAAATTCTACCATAATTCTTTAGGGGAAGTATCCTCGTTAAGAGGCTGATTCCAGGTTTCTTTATTTGATAAACTATCCAATACAAAATATAAATATTGATAGATTCTGGACTGTCCGTTTTAGCAACTTCCGGAACAGGTTTTAGGATTACATCAATTTTCCTTCTTAGGCCATCTCAGGCTTCTCCATCGAATTGTTAGGTGGCGGGTGTCATATTGACACTAATTGGCTTTCGTCGCAACCCGCTTTTTATGGTCTGCTATAATTCAGTATTCTTTCGTTTACTAAACCGACCATCTCCTTTCAGGGTTTATCGGCCCCTGGCTATTGGTTAGATAGCACGAAATTTAGGCCTCTTTTACGCCCGATGATATAATGTAAATATGTAAATATTTTATTTTTTGTTAAACAATTTTTTAGTTTATAGATAAAAATAATAAATATTACTTCTTATTTATCATAACAATAATAATTGAAAAATGATCATTTTTAAAAAAAATTATAATATTAAATATAATTTTTAATTTTAAAAATAAAATCTGTTCTAAAAATTAAAAAAAGACTAACTTTCTGGTTAGTCTTAAAAAATATTGCACAAAAATAAAAAAATATTATTAATAAAAAAGATGTTTTTAATTAAATTTTACTAAAATATTTAAATTTTTTTAATTTCTTAAAAATTAGTATTTTACTTAATATTTTGTGAATTTTGTTTATTTTTAATATCTTCATTAACTTTTTTTATTACTGAATATGATTCTTGAAATTTTTGATTATACTTAGTAATTACAAAATGATTAATAATTTCAAAAATAAAAGGAACTATAAAAAATATTAAAAAACCGAAAATTTTCAATATTATATGATCGAAAACATTAAAAAGAATAGGTGACTCGCTTAAAATTATTATTTTTGCTAATATCTCTAATGGATTATTTACATGACTAAGTAAATATTTTTGTATTTCGGAATACTTATCATTTATAATTGAAATCCATTTAGAATATTGTTGTTTTTGTTGTTGTTTTTGTTCTTGTGTCATTTGATATAAAAATTCATTAGTTTTATTAATTTCTTTTATTATAAGAAAACATTTATTAAAAATTTTTCTCTTTCTGAAAAAATTTATAATAACAATTATAATCGCCATAATCACTAATAATAAATGTAGAATATATCCATATTTTATTGAATTATTAAAAAATAATAACATAAAAAAACTCCTTAATAAAAAAATTATTTACAAAAAAATATATTATATTATTTGATTAAAATGTTATTGATTTTAAATTTATTAATTTTTCTATAAATAATAAATTAAAAAATATTGTTGTGTAAAAAAATGAAAATATTTTTTTAAATTTTAAAAAATTTAATTTATTATACACATTCTTTTTTTAATTTTAATATCAACAATAGTAAATTATATATTATCAATATATAATAAAATGCAATTATAATATAGTAATTGTTTCTTTGTTTAATTAAATATTATACATTATTTTTTAAAAAATAAATTTTTTAAATCAATAAGTTAATTATAATTTGCAAAATATATTTAAATAAGTTAAAAAGAATTAATATAAAAAAATCAATAATTATATATTTATTATTTTTTTTAAAAATTATTTTTATTTAAAAAAAGATAAAAATAATTACTTTTTTAATATTTTAAAAAAATGTAGTAATTACAAATTTTTAATTATTTATAAATATATATTGTAAAAATTTAATAAATATATTTATTCAATTTTTTTTATATTATGTTAATAATTAAACTTAAATTAATATAATCAATTATTGAATATAGAAAAGATAAATTACTTTTTATAGTTATATGATAACAATTTCTTATAATTATACGATCTAATATATAAAAATTAATGAATATTTTTGAAAATTGAAGACTTTCAATAATGGTATTACAATAAATAAAAATAAATCAAAAGAAAACGAGATGATATAAAAATATTTACAAAATTAAAGTTAAGTGTTATCTTCTTAACAAAAACATAAAATTTTAATTATAATATAATTAAAATTTAAAAAATAAAAGGAGATTTAATAAATTTTTACATTACGAAATCACTTTAAAATAATTATTATTTATTTACTAATCTTTTTAGGAATATTATTTATTTTTTATAATAATAAATTAATAGCTATGGGTAACAAATATAGTAATAATAATGAAATTTCCAATGATGAAGAATATGCTTGGCATTTACAAGCGGAATTAGCAATACAAAACGAATTAACACATTTTAAATTTGATAGCGACAAAAAAGCAGAACTTTTAAATGAAAAAAATGCTATTACCACGAAAATCAATAAATATAATAAAAGAAAAAACAATAATAAAGTATTAACTACTCGTCATGATCAACCTGAAAGTTCTCAACAAAATATCATTTCGACAATAGAAAATAATGAAAATAATTCATCAGATGATAATATTCAATATATGAACTTAAGAAAAAATTATTCTCATACACCTTCCATTGATAAACCAGAAAGTTCCAAAAAAAAACAATTATAAATAATTATAGGAGATTTAATTAATGTTAAAATTATCAAATCAATTTAAAATAATAAGTATTTGTTTATTTATTTTTTTAGGATTATTATTTATAAATAATAATAATCAAATTAAAGCGATGAATAATAATGATCCTGGAACAAGTAACAATATTTATAATTCTTTAGGAGAATATAGGAAATATCAAAATTTATTATTAGAACAACGAATCAAAGCGCAAGAAGTTATTAATGCTTTGAAACAGCAAGTTTCAGAAAATGACAAAAAACTTTTATTTGAACAGCTTGAAACGATACATAAACAAATTATTTTAACTCAACAAAAACACTTAAATATTCAACAACAAATAACTACCAAATTAATTTTTTTAAATCAAATAAAAATATTAGAGCAAAATTATTCATTATTAATGCAAGAAATGATAGAAATAATTAACAATACACCACTTTACGCTTCAGAAGAACAAATAAATCTTTTAAGAAATAAACAAATTATGATAAATCAAAATCAAGAAAATATAAATCAAATATTAGAGCAAATGAATCAATTGCCTATTCCTCGAATTAATTTATCTCATAATAACACCTCGCAAAAACGTTAAAATAATTATTTTTTTAATCAATTAAATTAAAAATAAAAAACCTCTCTTTTTCGGAAGAGAGGTTTTTTATTTCGAATCACAAGAAAACTAAAAATTTATTAATAAAAAAATCCTAATTTTTTTAAAAAATCGAAAAAAAACAGTCTAATTTATAAATTTATTAAATAAAAATAATTAATTTATTATTCATTGCTCAAATAATAATAAAAATTATTAATTATTAATTAAATTATTGATTTTATTATTGTATATTGTTTATTTTAAAAATTTTTAATTTATTGTTTTGTTTTTAAATAAAAAAATAGTCTTTTGTAGTGTTGTGTGTTTAATAACATTAATTTATTATCAGATTTAAGATAATAAAATATTTTGTTTTTTAACAATTATAAAAAAAATTGAAAATTATAAAATTGTGTATACTTATATATGGCTATACATTTTTTTATTATGTATAGTATATTTAAAAAAATATATTTAGATAGAGGGTATAAAAAAATATAAATTAAAAAGATAAAAGTACTATTATAGCTTTAATAATCCAGTACAATATGATCATAATTTTATTATTAAATTGTATTTATATAAGTTTTATAAAATTTTTATTATATAGTATATTTAAAAAAATATATTTAGAAAGAGGGCGTAAAGAGGCCATAAATTCAATAGACTAACGTACTATCTTATCCGGAATAAGGGCGCAAAAGATGCGCATAATTCCGCTATTTAACGAATAGCCTGGAGTGATAATCTCCAGAGGTCACGTAAACACTGTAAGGTGGGCTTGATTAATTATCTCGAAAGAGTAATTGATAACAGCAAAAGCACGCAAGCGCGATGAGACGAAATATCTAGTCAATAAGTCAGCGCCAGACCAGAAGTTAAGGAGAAGGTGAAAATCCCTAAGCGGTTAAAAAGGCATATAGTGATTAATACAAATCCACAGAAAGATATTGACACTGTGATGAAAAAAAGATTAATGAAAATATTATTCGTTTCATTAAAATTATCTGTAAGATTAAATTATTTAATCCCTTTTTCGCTATATATTTATAATGAAAAATAGATTTCATGAATGCCTTTAATCTTTAAAATATTAGAAACAATGCACCTAACACTTCTCGTAGAATTATGTCGTAACTTTGATCTCCCTAAAAGCACCACCAAAGGGTTAAAACTAACAGCTGTTAGGCTCAAGGGAAAAGCGAAACTTACAGTAGTCGTCAGTTTAATTCTAGAATTGGAATATTTTAGAAGAACCTGACCACGGCGAAGGGTAATAACCTTTACATGGCGAAAGAGTTTCAATATCTGTAATCAGATATTAGGCGCCGGATGCTTGGAAACTTGCTTGTCCGGTTCTGTGGGGGGCTAATTGCGAATATGAAAGTTAAATTATCAATGCACTTTCTAAACCGAGTTAATCTATCCCGATTGATATGAGACCGCATAAAAATCTAAAGATTGGCTTGGCAAATTATCTCGAAAGAGTAATAAGTAACAGCAAAAGCATGAAAGCGATGTAAAATAAAACAACTAAATTGGAAGCATTCGCAAGGTTAGCAGTAATGGAAAAGGTGAAATTCCCTAAACGGTTAAAAATGTTGTTAATAAATAAACCTCGATGGCAAGTTGTTATAAGCCAAGAGCTCTAAGACGCTTAATTTAGTAAATCTTTCGCAAATTAAGATTATTCCTAGTAATCCTTTGATGGATCACTTAGAGAGCAAAATTCGTTCTTAGAAAAGAATAAATAAATTTTTCAAAACAAAGAACGTAAACTGTACCTAAAACTGCACGTAGAATTTATGAGTAACTTTGATCTCCCTAAAAGCACCGCCAAAGGGTTAAAACTAACAGCTGTTAGGCTCAAGGGAAAAGCGAAACTTAGAGTAGTCGTCAGTTTAATTCTAGAATTGGAATATTTTAGAAGAACCTGGCCACGGCGAAGGGTAATAACCTTTACATGGCGAAAGAGTTTCAATATCTGTAATCAGATATTAGGCGCCGGATGCTTGGAAACTTGCTTGTCCGGTTCTGTGGGGGGCTAGTTTGGGATATATAATGAAATAAATGTATTATTAAACTCAACTATTCTATCCTGATTATTCTAATTAATGAAAAAAATTAAAAATATTTGTTTTTTATTTATAATAATGATTATTTCAATAATCGTTTATAACTCATACAATACAATTAAGCCGAATAATTCTAATTTTAAAATAATAAATAAATCTGATAATAATTATGATGATCGAATATCTGAAAATAGTTTTGATTCAACTTCTACAACGCAAACCTGGGCGCCAAAGAGGCCTAAATTTCGTGCTATTTAACCAATAGCCAGGGCCGATAAACCCTGAAAGGAGATGGTCGGTTTAGTAAACGAAAGAATACTGAATTATAGCAGACCATAAAAGCAGGTTGCGACGAAAGCAAATTAGTCAAGAGGACACTGCCACCGAATAATTCGATGGAGAAGCCTGAGATGGCCTAAGAAGGAAAATTGAGGTAATCGTTGAACCTGTTCCGGAAGTTGCTTAAACGGACAGTCCAGAAGCTATCAATATTATAGGTTTGTATGGGATAGTTTATCAAATAAAGAACCTGGAATCAGCCTCCCTAAGGAGGATACTTCCCCTACAGAATTAAGGTCGAAATTTAGAGTAACTTGGAGAATCCTAAAACTAAGTAATTAAATTTACTAATCCGGAAATAAAAGTCTGGATGGTCAAGGATAAAGCATCTTTTTAGTAGTCATAAGGGTAAACCTAAATTTGGAATAATTTAGTTAATCGGCTTATCAAGAAGAGAGTTAATCACTCTTATAGGGCGAAA
>NZ_JAOSIS010000028.1:0-6532 GCF_030586915.1 'Vigna radiata' phytoplasma | reverse complement strand
GGAAAAAACTGTTTTAGAAAATTGTTGTCTAGCATTAAGATGTGTATTTAAAATGAATTATACAGAAGCTTCTCGTAAAGCTTTAAAAAAATTAAAAGAAGTAGGAATGGAGAAATTTGCTCACGAAAATGTTCAAAAACTTTCCGGAGGACAAAAACAAAGAGTAGCTATAGCCAGAACTTTATGTATGGAACCGAAAATTATTTTACTTGATGAACCAACTTCAGCTTTAGATTCCGAATCTGCTCAAGAAATATTAAAATTATTAAAAAATTTAGTATATAAACATAATATAACTCTTATCATTGTGACTCATGAATTGCAATTTGCAAAGAAAGTTTCCAATAAAATTTATTTATTAGAAAATGGAAAAATCGCAGAAACAGGCAATTTAAATGACATTTTTAAATTAAATAAATGTCCTAAAATTAAATATTTTTTCGAACAAGAAAAAAAATAATATTGTAAATAAATGTTAAAAATTATAATTTTTTTAAAAATTAGCGCAATATCTCCAAAAATTTAATAATTAAAAAAAATAAGAAAGAGAACTAATATTTAAATGTTTCAATCGAAAATCCAACAAATCTTAAAAATTTTTACTTTTGTTATAATAATATTATTTTTGCATTATAAATTATTGCAAATTTGCAATTCTAAAAAACCTTCTTCAGACAGCATTATGTTAGGTGTAGTAAGTAATTCTCCACCTTTATGTTTCGACAGTAATTCATATAATCATAATAGTTATCGCACAGAAGCAGGTACATATGTAAGTGGTTCTGACATTTTTTTATTTCAAGAATTAGCAAAAAAAATGAATAAACGATTAAAAATAAAATCATTAAATTTCCCTGGTATTTTAAATGAAGTAGAGCAAGGAACTATTGATGCTGCCATTGGTAACATGAATATTACAGAAGAACGTAAAAAAAGAATGAAAACTATCGAATATGATAAATTAAAAATTGGTTTTTTAATTCGAAAAGATAATCTTAAATTCCAAAATTATATCAATAAAAAAGAAATTACTTTAAAAGATTTACAAACTTTAATTAAACAACACGACATAAGTGCAACCACTACAGTTAGTTCTATTTATGATATAGAAATATTACATAAATTAAATTTACATAAATCTAATCTCAAAGAAGATTTAGTAAATTGTGTAAACGAAGTAGAAAATAATCGTGTAGATTTATTTATTTTTGAACATCCTGTTATAAATTTAATGACATTTTTAAAAGCAAATAAACAAAACAAATTTCAATCCTTACAATTAATCGATAACGAAAACAATGATTCAAACAAAGAATTACAACATCCATTAGGTATTTTTATAAACTCCAAAAATCAAAAATTATATCAAGAAATCACTAAAAAAATTGATGAAATTAAAACATATAATCCAAATATAATGGAAAATTTACGCGAAAAAGCTATACAAACTTATAAAAACGATCACATTCATAATAAACAAAACAATACAATAGGAACTCGAATTGTAAATATAATAAAAACTTACCAAGATAGTTTTTATATATCATTAACTCTAGCTATAGATGCTATTTTAATTGGATTCTTATTAGCGTTAATATTATTGCCTTTAAAAATATGGTGTCAATATTCAAAAAAACCCATTAAAAAAGCAATTAATTATATATTAGTTTTATGTATTCATTTTGCAAAAGCTGTTCCTATTACTATTCAAGTGGTATTAATGTATAATTTATTAATTCAAAGAATATTTTTCTTAAAAGGCTTAATGGGAATTTTCTGCATCTCTTTAACAATAACTTTACTTAATAATGCGTTTTATTTTTTAAACAACATGTCTAGACAAATTAATTTTTTAGAATATGGACCTATAGAGGCTGCCTATGCTCTCGGTTTAACTTCAAAACAAGTATTTAGACACATTATATTAGAACAAATATTAAAAAGAGAGATACCAAATATATGGGATCAATTTATAGTAAATTTAAAAGAAACTGCTTTATATTCTATTATTGGATTACCAAATTTATTATGGACAGCACAACGTAATATAGCTATTACTTACGATACTATAACACCTTTTATTATAATAAGTATCATTTATATATCATTAGCAAGCTTAACTCAATTTTTAAAACAAAAAACGCTTTTTAAAAAACATAATAACTAAAGATTTAATATTTATAAAATCGATATATTATTAAACAAAATCATCACATTTTATGATTTTATAAAATAATTCAATAAATGTATTTAAAAAGTTTTATCTCTTATAAATACAAAAAGTCAAATTGCTTATCCTTATATGAAATAACAATTTGACTTTTTTATTTTTTATTTAACGAAAATATTTTTTATTAAGGTATTTATTAATTATTATGTTTGTTATTAATATTAGAATAATTATCTAAATTATCACTAATAATTATTAATTTATTTTCCCAATAAATATCTTTTTTAGACTTAATCCTTTGAACCAAGTTATTATTAATTTCAAAAACTGTTTTATCAGGGAAATGTTGAATATAACCAATGTTTTTTCTATAAATATTAAATTTATCATATAAAATTTGCAAAAAAGTAGCAGGATTATAAACACGATCATTTTTGCCAATATTAATGATCAATTTCGTCATATTAACATTATTATGTTCATATTTTTTAACATAATCACCATTAATACGATTATTTTTATTATAAGGTTTTTTGATAAAATCATCATTATTATAACTAGAAACATTTCGCACAATAATATTTTCATATTTTTTGCGACAAGGAGATATATAATTCAACAAAGATTTAATAATCAATTCATGATTATATTTTTCTAATAAATTATCCATTAAAACAGTATCAATTGATAAATTATTGCTTTGATAATTTTCTACTAATTGAATTACTTTATTTCTAAATAATTGATCTTGTTGTTGATAAATATCTTCAATTTTAGGAATTTCCGCTAATAATAATTTTTCTTTTAAATAATATTCTAAGTTTTTTAATTTCATTTTTTGTCGAATATTAATAAAACTATAAGAAACTCCCGATTTTCCAGCTCTACCGGTACGACCTATTCTATGAACATAACTTTCATAATCATTAGATAAATCGTAATTAATTACCATTTGAACATCAGAAATATCTAAACCTCGAGCTGCTACATCAGTAGCTACTAAAATTTTAATTTTTTTATTACGAAAATTATTAAGAACATATTGTCTTTGATTTTGTTTCAAATCTCCATGCAAAGCATCTACTAAAAAATTTCTTGTTTGTAAATAATCAGTAATATTATCAACATTTCTTTTAGTATTAGCAAAAATAATAACAGAATCTGGATTTTGATAATCTAATAAACGTTCTAAAACTAAATTTTTACTCATATCCGCAACAATAAAATAAAATTGTTTAATACTTTTAACTGCGATATTTTTATTAGAAATTTCTAAAGTTTGAGAATTTTTTTGATATTTAGCGGCTATTTTTTTAATGGAATCCGGCATGGTTGCAGAAAATAAAGCTGTTTGTCTTTCCGAAGGAATAGTTTTTAAAATATCTTCTACATCTTCTTGAAATCCCATCTTCAACATTTCATCAGCTTCATCTAAAACTAAAAGTTTAACGTTCGATAAATCTATTTTTTTTTGTTTTAATAAATCTAAAATTCTACCAGGAGTAGCTACAATAATATGAGGTTTTTTACTCAAAGCGCTAAATTGCTTAAAATATTTTTCGCCACCATAAATAACAGCAGTTCGAATTTCAGAATAAAATTTTAATAATTTATTGATCTCCGTAAACACTTGTAAAGCCAACTCACGTGTAGGACACAAAACTAAAGATTGAATTTGTGACATTTGAGGATCAATTTTTTGAATCATCGGGATTCCAAAAGCAAAAGTTTTACCTGTTCCTGTTTGGGAACGAGCTACAATATCGATACCTTCAATCATTTTCGGAATAACCAAAGCCTGAACAGGAGTAGGATTAATAAAATTAAGCTCTTTTAAAGCTTCTTGTATTTGAGTTAATAAATTTAACTCCGTAAAAGAAGAAATCATTATATTTTCCTTTCAATCTTATTGAAATTTTTTTTCAATAGTTTAATAAAATAAATCTTTCGCATTCTAACTAGTAATAATCGAAATTCTCCAATATTAAAAGAAATATTTAGTTACTATATTTTTTTCTAAAGAAAAAAATTCAAAAAATAAAAAAATATTTATTAAAAGTTTTTGTAATTTTAAAATTTAGAAAATTAAAGTGTAACCTATATCCATCTTAATTAAAAAATAAAAGTAAAAATAATAAGTAAAAATGAAAAAATAATCCTCTATCAGGAAAGACACTTACTAATTTAAATAAGAGTTTCAATATAGTTAAAAAAATAATTATTTTATTATTAATGATACCATAAAATAAATAATTTAATTTTAAAAAATTCTTTTTTACATAAAACAATGCTAATAAAAAAATATATTTAATTATTTAATTAAGGGATATAAATTAGTTTTAAATTAAATTTTTTTGATAAATTAATATTAAAGATTTTTAGCACTTGTCTAATAAATTTCTAAACATTAAACAAATTTTAAAATTATATATCGATACACATTTTAACTTTCACTTGTTTTTATGGATCAAATACTTTTTTAATTTTAATATTATTATCGAAAACTTTTTTAGAAAAATAAAAATTAAGACACAATTATAAAAAATATTATAATTAATTAAATCATTAATGAAAATTCAGATATCCATATAAATATTTTTATAAAATTAGTATATATAAATAGTTTAATCTTATTGCATAATTTACATGATACTTTCTAATAATGTTTAAAATTAATACAATTATTTACTAATTAAAATTTGTATTTTACTTCTTTGAGCTAACGAAAATTTCTTTATTAGATATTTCAAATTTTATACTAATAACATATTTTAATTTTATTAATCACTCTTCTAAGTTAACACATTATAATCAAATTTATTATAAAATAAGAATTATAGGTATTGAATAGCATAATTTTTTAAAATATTTTACTAAATACCAATTATTAAATAATTTCATAATATATATTTTGAATTTTTTTATACAACAAACTAAAAAATAAACAATTAATTGTAACATTAAAAATAACAGGAATAATATTAAAACAACAAATAACAATATTCATAAACTTATCAGAATAAACATAATTATATTGATAAAAAGTAATTTTGATAATATCCCAATAATTTAGATAACCATTACAAATTCTAGAAATTGATTGTAAAATAATAATCAAAAAACCGAAAATAAAAATGCGTTTACTGTTAACGTAACGATAATTTAATAAAAAACTCATTAACAAAAATAAATTAGGTATAAAAGTACCAAAAATAATATTACTTATGAGAAAAAAAGATCTATCATTAATAAAAAAAACATAATGGCTTTTTAAATATTCATAAGTAGCTAAATAACCCGGTACTGAATAAAAAAAACAATCTATAAAAATATAAACTAACCAAAATAAAATTAAATAATTAAGATTTAAAAAAAAACCCAAAAAAAATAACGGTAAATGCCAAAATAACCATAAATTAGAATTTAATATAGGAATTTTATTAATTTTACTTAAAAAAGAATATTTATTTAATTGAAATAAAATCCAAGAAATTGAAACTAAATTCGAACCTAAAATTATTTGTTTCATAATACTTCTTGTATTTTTTATATAGTTATGTTTATTTAACATAAAACGAATTTAACTTCTTTCTGAATAATTTAATTTATAAAAATCAAATTATATTTTTATATTATAATATTGATTATTTATATAGAATGAGAAATATATAATGTATATATTATAAAATCAAATATCTTTTATATCGGATATATTTTAAATTAATTTAAAATATACCAATAACTATCTTGGTTTTAAAAATGTTATAATAAAGGATGGTTTCAATTACTTAAAAATATTTATTTAAAAATTTCAAAATTAAGGAGTAATGAAAACTAAATATGATTAATAAATATCAATTACCGAACTTAAATTATCAATATAATGAATTAGAACCCTTTATAACAGCCAAAACAATGATGATACATCATCAAAAACATCATCAAACTTATATCGATAAATTAAATATATCTTTATCTCAATTTACAACAATAAACGATAATATAGATAATTTATTACAAAATTTATCTTTAATTCCTCAAGAAATCCGTGAATCTGTTCGTAATAATGGTGGCGGGCATTTTAATCACTCTTTTTTTTGGAAAATTTTAAAACCTAAAACAATAAATAAGAACATTTTATTGACAAACACAAAAGATATTATAAAACGCGATTTTCAAAATTTAGATAATTTTAAAAACCAATTTACTCAAAAAGCTTTAAATCTTTTTGGTAGCGGCTGGATATGGTGGATCATTAATGATAAAAATTTATCAGAAATAATAACAACCGTCAATCAAGATACAACTCATACATTAGGTTTCCCTATTTTAGGTTTAGATCTCTGGGAGCATGCTTATTAT
>NZ_JAOSIS010000027.1:0-6670 GCF_030586915.1 'Vigna radiata' phytoplasma | reverse complement strand
GATATTTTGTTTTGTTCCAGTTTGTTATGGAATTATGGTATTTTTTCTTCTAATAATTGGGATTGCGATAAAATTAATTTATTTAGAGCAGGGTGGTTTATTTTTTCAATTTGGACTCAATTTTTGACTATTTTGTATCTTAGAACTCCTAATTTTTTCAAAAATTGGAAAAAAACTATTTATATATTTACATTTCCTTTTGTTGCTGGCATGTTAGCTTCTTATTTGCCTTGTATAAATTTTTTATCTAAAAGATTATATTTTAATAATCCTTTTGATCAGGGTTATGTGGTTATTTTAGGAAGTTTTTTAGTTTTGTATTGTTTGTTTTTATTTTTAATTAAAAAAATATTTTTGATAAATAAATGTGATCTTTTGTAAGGTGATATTAAATTTTATCGAATTGGATGGGTGCGCGAAATGATTTATTGGCAAGATATTTTGAATATATTATTGTTTTGTGTGGCTACTGCGTTTTTATGTTATGTTTCTTTAAATATTTTTTTTAGTAAATATGAAGTTCTTAAGATAGTTTATTGTTTTTGTTTAGGTATTTTATTTGTTTATTTTTTAAAATTTTTTTTAGAAAAATATAATAGTTTTCAACAAATTAGAATTTTTTTAGAAAAAATTAATATTTATAATGTAATATTAAATTTTGTTTTGATAGTGCCTATTATTATTAAAGCTCCTTATTTACGGTTTTATATTCAAAATTGGTCCGGCTTCTGGAATAGAAAAAAAATGATAGTCATGGGTAATAAAAATACACAAAATCAAATTTTAAAAGCTGTTTGGTTCATGTCAGAAAAAAAAATTGGTTCTTTAATTACTATTGAAAAATACAATACCTTAGAACAATTTGCTCAAAAATCTATTTTTATTGATGCTAATGTTTCTTATGAATTGTTAATTAATATTTTTATGCCTAATACACCTTTACATGATGGTGCTGTGATTATTCGTGGTAATAAAATTTTATCCGCTGGAACTTATTTTATGTTATCTGATAATCAACATTTTGAAAAAATTACAGGTTCTCGGCATCGCGCAGCTTTAGGTATTAGCGAACATACTGATAGTATGACTATTATAGTTTCTGAAGAAACAGGTGATATTTCTATTGCTGTTGATGGAATTATGTTATTAATGAATGATCGTAATAAATTTCAGGAATATTTAACTATGTTTATGGGTTAATTTTTGTTAAATTTTTTTATTAAAATTATGTGTTTAAAAAAATATTATTTTAACTTTTGATAAACTAAATTATTTACATATCGTATTTATAATTAGTTTTTTTTATTAAATGAAACTTTTTTAGTATAATTGAAGTAAAGTTTTTTTGAATTGGAACATTTTGATATGAATTAATTCAACATTTTTTGATAGTTATTTTTTATTTATTGTATTATAATAATTTAATTATAAATTTATGTTAATAATAGTTATTCTTGATATATTTATATTTTTTTTATAAAATAAATCTTATATATGGAGTGAATCGTGTTTAATAAAATTAAAAAAATAATTGCAGAGCAATTATCAATTTCTGAAGATATAATCACATTAGAAACAAAATTAAAGGAAGATTTAGGTATGGATTCTATTGATGCCGTTAATTTAGCAATTCAATTAGAAAAGATTTTTGATATTAAAATTAGTGATGAACAATTGCAACAATTTAAATTAGTCAAAGATATTACGGTTTATATCGAATCTAACTTTTCTGGATGTCTAGATGAAAATAAAATTGTTGAATCTAAAAAAAATCGGAGTTAAAAAAGTTTTTTATGTTAGTTTATGATTTTCGCAGTATTGAAGCTAAATGGCAGTTGCATTGGGACGAACAACAAACTTTTAAAACAGATATTGATTATAATAAAAAAAAATTTTATTGTTTAGATATGTTTCCTTATCCTTCTGCTCAAGGATTGCATGTGGGACATTTAGAAGGTTATTCTGCTAGTGATATTATTAATAGATTTTTCAGAATGCAAGGTTTTAATGTTTTACATCCTTTTGGTTGGGATTCCTTTGGTTTACCTACAGAACGTTATGCCGCTCAAACAGGACAACATCCTGCTTATGTAACTTATCAAAATATTGCGAATTTTAAAAAACAAATTAAATCGCTTGGAAAAGGTATTGACTGGAGTAGAGAATTAGCTACTTCTGATTCTTATTATTATAAATGGACTCAATGGATTTTTAAAAAACTTTATCAAAATCAATTGGCTGTTTTGCAAGATGTTGAGGTTAATTTTTGCCCTAATTTAGGGACAGTATTGGCTAATGAAGAAGTTATTTCGACTCCTGAAGGTATTATATCGGAACGCGGTGGTCATCCTGTTTTTAAACGAAAAATGAAACAATGGGTTTTAAAAATTACTAAATATGCAGATAGACTTTTGAATGATTTGTCATTATTAGATTGGCCTACATCTATTAAAGAAATGCAAATTAAATGGATTGGTAAAACATCAGGTTTTATTTTTTATTTTCCTTTATTGATGAATAATGCACAATATTTATCAGTTTTTACCACTATGCCTCAAATGATTTTTGGAGTTAGCGCTTTAATCTTAGCTCCTGAACATCCTTGGGTATCGCTTTTAACTACTGCTGAAAATCAAAGCAATGTTAATGATTATTTAAGCAAAACTCAACGCAAGAGTAATTTAGAACGAGATATCAATAGAGAAATAACTGGAGTTTTTACTGGTAGTTATGCTATTAATCCCTGTAATAAACAAAAAATTCCTATTTGGATTTCTGATTATGTTTTTATGCATTTTGGTACAGGAGCTTTAATGTCGGTTCCTTTATACAATCAAAAAGATTTTGTTTTCGCTACGAAATATAATTTGAACAAATATATTATTAAATATTGTAGTTCTTGTTGTCATTTATATTCAGAAATAAAACGAATCAAAAAACCATGTTTGCAAACTAGTGGTACTTTCATCAATAGTGATTTTTTAAATGGTTTAGATGAAAATTTGGCTAAAGAAAAAATTATGGATTTATCTATTAAAAATAAATGGGGAGAACCATTTAATACTTATAAAATTCATGATTGGTTATATTCTCGTCAAATTTATTGGGGAGAACCTTTCCCTGTTTATTATGATGAAAATAATAAAATTTATTTAATGTCTGATCACGAATTACCTTTAGAATTGCCTGAAACAGATAAAATAGAATATTTATATAAAAGCGAATCTCCTTTATCTCAAATTGATTCTTGGTTGTACTTTTGTAAAAACGGCAAAAATTATAAACGTGATTCTAATACTATGCCACAATTCGCAGGTAGTTCTTGGTATTATATAGGTTATATTTTGAAAAATTATTTAAGTATGATACCTATAAATACTATGGAAGCTAAAAAGTTATTAGATTATTTTTTACCTGTAGATATTTATATAGGCGGAGCTGAACATGCTCATGGTCATTTAATTTATGCTCGTTTTTGGTGTAAATGTTTATATGATTGGGGATTAATCTCTACTCCGGAACCTTTCTACAAATTAATTAATCAAGGTATGATTTTAGGTAATGATAATTTAAAAATGAGCAAATCTAGGGGTAATATAGTCAATGCATCAGAAGTTTTAGATACTTATGGAGCTGATGTAATAAGACTTTATATTATGTTTTTAGGCCCTTTAGAAGAGAATAAATCTTGGTCAGGACAAGGTTTAAAAGGTATTCAACGTTTTTTAAATCGTATTTATAATATTTTTGATAAATTTACTATTTGTGAACAAGCATTTACATCTTTAAATAAAATTACACATCAAACTATTCGAAATGTTACTGAATATTATAATAAATTTCAATTTAATAAAGTTATTAGTCAATTAATGATTATGACCAATCATATTTATCAATATGAAAAAGTAGATCGTTTTCAAATTCGAATTTTATTACAATTACTTAATCCTATAGCTCCGCATATTACAGAGGAATTGAATCAAATTAAATTAAATTCCAAAGAAGAATTGGTGTATTCTTCGTGGCCAAAATATAATATTTCTATATTAGAAGAGAAAGAAACTACTATTATTATTCAAATTAATGGTAAAATGAAATCTCAGTTATTGATTCCTTTTGATACAGATAAATCTGAAATTTTAAAAATTGTTGAAAAAGATGAAAAAATTTTAAGATTTATTAAAAACAAGAAAATTATTAATACTATTTATGTAAAAAATAAATTATTAAATATAGTTTTGATATAGATTTAATTCGATTTTAATTAATAAATAAAATTTTACTTATAATTTTTTGAGAAAGAATGGTTGTTTTATTATTTATGAAATTAAATAAAGAAGGGATGTTGATAATTATTTCGGGACCATCAGGAGTAGGTAAAGGAACAGTTAAGAAATTATTATTAGATAGAATTAAAAATAATTTAGTTTATTCAGTTTCTATGACTACTCGAGATCCGCGAATAAATGAAAAAAATGGAAAAGATTATTTTTTTGTTAGTAAAAAATTTTTTGAAGATAAAATTAAAGAAAATTATTTTTTAGAGTATAACGAATTCATTGGTAATTATTATGGTACTCCTAAAATTAAAGTAATCGAAGAATTAAAAAATAATAAAGATGTCTTGTTAGAAATAGATGTTCAAGGTGCTTTAAAAATTAGTCATAATTTTATTAAAAGTAAAAGTATTTTTATTTTTTTAGCTCCTCCTTCTATTTCGATTTTACAAAATCGCATCAAATGTCGCAATACAGAATCTTTACAAACAATTAACGAACGTATTGATAAAGCGCGTCAAGAATTATTATTAATTAAAAAAATCAAAAAGTATGATTACATGATTATTAATGACCAATTAGATGAAACGGTTAATATTATCATGTCTATTTTAGTCGCAGAGCGTGTAAAATTTAAAAGGATGATTAAGTCTTATTCATCTAAAATTTTAATTTAAAACTATATTTAAGAAAGGTTATGAAGTTAAAGATGCTTTCAAATCAAAAAAAAGGTTTTTCCACTTCTTCTATCGATGATTTATTGAAGTGTATTGATTCTAAATATAAATTAGCTTATGTTGCTGGTAAAATTGCTCATGTTTTAGAAACTAAAGACGAAAATTATAAATCCCAAATTAAAGGTAAAAAAATTGTTAGTAAAGCTTTATCAGAAATAGTTAATCAAAATTTTAGAATTATTTTTATAGAAAATTAAAAAAAGTTGTTGCTGTCATGATTGATGAGGTTTTATAGAATTGTTAAATAAAAATCATATCCCTGTTATGATTAGGGAAGTTGTACAATATTTGAATATTAATTCTTCAGGAGTTTATGTTGATGCTACTTTAGGAATGGGTGGTCATAGCAATGCTATTTTAAACAAACTTGTTGACGGTACTTTATACTCGTTTGATCAGGATATTCAAGCTATTAGACAATGCCAAAAAAGATTTATTAATTATAAAAATATTTTTTTAATAAATAAAAATTTTTCTTTTTTATATGATGAATTATTAGCTCGTAATGTAAATAGGATCGATGGGATAGTGTTTGATTTAGGTCTATCTTTGTTGCAAATCAATGATAATGAAAGAGGTTTCAGTTATTTACGTAATAATATATTAGATATGAGAATGGATTGTAATAACCCTATTACTGCTCAATATATTCTAAATAATTATTCTTTAGAAAATTTGCAAAATATTTTCCAGATTTACGGAGAAGAACCAAAATCTCGTTTAATTGCTAAAGAAATTATTAAAAATAGACCATTTTATAGGACCGCTGAATTAGTTAATATTACAGATAAATTTAAGAATCCTTATAATAATCGTGGGGGCGCCAAAGAGGCCTAAATTTCGTGCTATTTAACCAATAGTCAGGGCTGATAAACCTTGAAAGGATATGGTCGGTCTAACTAACGAAAGTAGGTTAGATTAAAGCAGACCATAAAAGCGGGTTGCGACGAAAGCAAATTAGTCAAGATGACTCCGCCACCGAATAATTCGATGGAGAAGCCTGTAATGGCCTAAGAAGGAAAATTGATGTAATTATTAAACCTGTTCCGGAAGTTGTTTAAACGGACAGTCCAGAGTCTATCGACATAGTCCACGAATGTTGGATAGTTTATCGAATAAAGAAACCTGGAATCAGCCTCTGAACGAGGATACTTCCCCTAAAGAATTAAGGTAGAAATTTAGCGTAACTTGGAGAATCCTAAAACTAAGTAATTAAATTTACTAATCCGGAAATAAAAGCCCGGATGGTCAAGGATAAAGCATCTTCTTAGTAGTCGTAAAAGTAAACCTAAATTTGGAATAATTTAGTTAATCGTCTTACCAAGAAGAGAGTTAATCACTCTTATAGGGCGAAAGAAGAAAGTAATTTACTAGTTATTCAATGGTATCGGGAAAAGGGGTTGATATATTATGTCAACAACAGTTTCGCCAGAAACTAAACTTTTACGAACATTGAATAAAATTCAATATTGTTCATCAAACAGCTACTCTCTAAAAAGAGAGTTGCAGCAAGGAATGAATAACTTTTGCAACACGTTAACAGCATTTAATAAAATTGCGGCTAACAAAGGAGCGGGTACACCTGGAATTGACAATAAAACCATCGATGGAATTAATCTGGAAAGATTACAAAGATACCATCGGGAATACGTCAAC
>NZ_JAOSIS010000026.1:0-6894 GCF_030586915.1 'Vigna radiata' phytoplasma | reverse complement strand
AAAGACCAACCACCATAATGTAAAAAAAATATTAATGCTAATATACCTTCTACAATACCTAAAAAACCATAACTTCTTTTTAATAATTTAGTATCTAATAAATGATCTCGAGAGGTACGAGGTTTTTGAGATAATAAATTTTCTTCTGGTTCTTCTGCTCCTAAAGCTATAGCAGGTAATAAATCTGTGATTAAATCTATAGCCAGAATTTGCATAACAGTTAAATAAAGTGGCATTTTAAATAAAGCCATAAAAATAATTGGAAAAATTTGCGGAATATTCGAACAAAAAACATAACTAATAAACTTTTTAATATTAGCGTAAATAGCTCTAGATTCTATCACTGCCTTTGGTATTGTCGAAAAATTATTATCTAACAAAATCATATCAGCAGCATTCAAAACAACATCTTTAGTATCTTTACCCATAGTAATACCAATATGAGCGGCTTTCATAGCTAAAATATCATTAACACCATCACCAATAACTCCAACAATCTCATTATTTCGAGCATATGCTTCAGTAATTTTCAATTTATGTTTTGGAGTAGTTCGGGAAAAAAATATCGGAACTTCGGTTTTTAAAATATTTTGTAACTCTATAGGAGACATATTATCTAATTGAGAACCATCAATATTTAAAAAATTATCATCTCGAATTAAACCCACTTTTTTACCAATTGAAATAGCAGTAGGACCGTAATCTCCAGTAATAACAGTAATTTTTAAACCCGCTTTTAATAAATCTTCTACAGCCTGACGAACTTCTATTTTTGGAGGATCAAAATTAACTGCAAACCCTAAAAATACCATATCCTCTTCTTGTTTTTCTTGTTCAGGATTTTCTATTTTTTTATAAGCAATAGCTAAAATACGATAACCTTCACTAGATAATTGCTCATTACAATTCACAAAATAATCTTTTTCCAAAGTTGTAAAATCACTAACTTTATTATTTTTATATTGAAGATTACAACTATTTAAAATTACATCAGGCGCGCCCTTAACAAAGAGATATTTATTGTCAATATCATAATATTCTTGAGCTAAATTATGAACCAAAACACTCATTTTTTTATTTTCTGAATTAAAAGGATTAATTTTATCAATAATAAAATTTTTACGAATTTGTTGAATATTTAAACCATATTTTGTAGCTGCCACTAATAAAGCTGCTTCTGTAGGATTTCCAGTAATATTAAAATTAATATTTTCCGAATTTAAATCAATCAAATTGGCTTCCGAACACATAATAGTTGCTATTAGTATTTTAGAAATAACTTTATTATTAACCAAAATATCACCATTACTATTATCAAAATTACCTTTTTTTTGTAATCCGTGACCAGTAATATCGACAAAACCTCCAGGAAATAATAATTTTTTACAAGTGATTTGATTTTCCGTTAAAGTTCCTGTTTTATCGGTACAAATAACAGTAGCAGAACTTAAAGTTTCTACAGAAAATAATTGTTTAATCAAAGCCTTTTGTTTAGACATTCTTTGAGTACCGATAGCCAAACTTAAGTTAATAGTCGGTAATAAACCTTCAGGAATATTTGCTACTAACATACCTAAAGCTACAACAATAGCAGATTTTAATGCTGATAACCAACTAGATTCCCCTTGAAACTTAAAACGCCACAAACAAATCAAACAAACAAAAACAGCTAAAGAAGCGGCTAAAATGCTAATTCTTTTAACTACTCTATGTATCTCTAATTCTAAAGTACTAGTGCTTTTAGTAATATTACGAGCTAATCTAGCTACTTCTCCTATTTGAGTATTTTCTCCAATAGCATAAACAATACCTTTAGCGCTTCCCTGAGATACTGTAGTACCAGCGTAAACTAAATTAGGAATTTCAAAAATATCATCACTATGATCGTTTTTTAAAGAGTTTCTATTTAAAGGAATGGTTTCACCTGATAATGTAGAATTATCTACAAAAAAATTATTAGCTTCTATTAAACGAACATCAGCAGGAATAATAGATCCCATTTCTAAAAAAATTAAATCTCCTATAGTTAATTTTTGCGTATCTAAAATTTCTATCTTATTGTTTCTATAAACTTGAATTTGTTTCGGAATCATATCACTTAAAGAAGATAAAATTCTTTCTGCCTTATATTCTTGAAAAAAAGAAAAAATACCATTTACAATTACCACTGAAACAATAGCTATACCAATAGCTTTTTCATGGATAATAAAAGCTAAAAAACCAGCAATCCATAATAAAATAGCAAACATTGAAAAAAATTGTTTAATAAATTGTTTACCAAAAGAAAAATGTTTACTCTTTTTCATAACGTTTAAACCATATAACATTTGTCTTTTGCGAACTTCTTCTGTTGTTAAACCGGTTTTTTGCATTTTAAAAAAATCCCAAATTTCATCCGAAGATAAACGACTAATTTTAATAATATCTTCTTTATTCATAGATTTACCTCATTAATTTAAAAGATTAAACAAATTATTCATAAAATTTGTTACAAATAGATAACATATAATAAAATGCATAATAAAATGGGAGTTTAATTATCAAAAACTTAATAATAATTTTAAATATAAAAAGTAATTAAATCCTATCATTTAACCATAATATAATATCATTGCAAATTTTAGACTTTTCGATATCGTGAAATAAATTATGATATGTTTCGTGATATAATTTTAAATTTTTATCCTTAGATTTAATAGAATCTAAAAGATGAATGCCATTTTTATAAGATATTATTTTATCTTGAGTACCATAAAGTAATAGAACAGGAGTCAAATAAGAAGAAAAATTTTTATTTAAATAACGCATACTCAAAACTAACAAATTTCTTAATAAACGATAACTAACGGATTCCAAACGATAAGGATGATAACCCTTACCCAAAGGAAAGTGCGCTATCTTAGAAGAATTAAAATTAAGTTTTTTTCTTTGCCACCAACTAAAAAAATAAAAAGGATAATTGAAACAAATATTTGAAACTTCTCTACTAGGAGCAGAACTAATAACCGCTCCATTTATATTTTTATATTTAATAACATAATTATTAACAATGATTCCGCCCATACTATGACCAATTAAAAAAATTTTCATAGAAGAATTTTGTTTAACATTTTTAACTAACTGCGCTAAATCATCTAAAAAAATATGAAAACTTTTAATATCTCCTCTTTTACCTAAACTTTTACCATGACCTCTCACATCATATGAAATTACATTAAAATTATTTTTAACTAAAAAATCAATTAAAAATAAATAATCACAAGAACTTTCTCCTAAACCATGAGTGATAATAACATTAGCTTTTGGTTGTTTAGATAATGAACAAAAAACATTTAAATAAGAATTAGAAAATAACATAATAAAAAACCATTTTTACCTAAAAATTAAATTTATTTTTTTTTGATTATTTTTTTATATTGTAATAAATATTTATTATATTTTTCTTTTTCTTCTTGAACTTTACTTTTATCCGCTTTATCCAAAAAAGATTTATTTTTCAAAAGATTTTCACTTCTTTTTAATTCAATTAAAATTTGATTAAGTTGAGAATTTAAATTTTTAGTATTTTGTTCTTGATTAATTTTCAATAACAATGCTCTTTTTATAAAAATAAAAATATTTTTATCCGCAAATAATAATTCATAATTATTATTACATGGAGAAGTACTACCTAATTTTATTTCTGATGCTTGAAAAATTTTTTTTAATTCAAATAATATTAATTGAAATTCATTTAGACAATTTAAAGGTACTTCTAAATATAAATCTAATAAAAAAATTTTATTCAAAGAATTTATTTGGCGAAATTGACGCATTTTAGTAACCAATTTTTTTAAAGATTCAAAAACAGATAACGATATAGAATCATTGAATTTCAAAATAGGTATTTTTTCTGAAATAATAGAAATGCCTAAATCTAATTCTTCATAAATAGCATCCGTAATAAAAGGCATAAAAGGGTGTAACACTAATAAAATAGTCTTCCAAATATAAAGAATTACTTTTCGACTATTTGAAATTAATTCAGGATCTTTCTCGATATCTTGCCAACAAATTTTATAAAATTCTAAACCCCAGTTAGCAAATTCTTCCCAAACAAAATTATATACCAATTTACCTATAACACTAAATTCATATTTATCATACAATACATCTATTTTTTTTAGTAAAGTGGATAATTTAGTTAATAAAAATTTTTCTGGCAAAAATAATTTACTTTGATCAAAATCTGTCGATAATGTTGAAAGATTATTTTTAATAAAAAAACCAATATTCCATAATTTATTAGCAAACTTCCAACTTGAAATAATTTTATTTCTATCAAAATAAAAATCTAAACCAGGGGAAGAATTAGTAGTCAAAAACCACCTTAAAGAATCTATCCCATATTGATCAATAATCTCTTTAGGATCCAAACCATTACCTTTTGATTTAGACATTTTTTGACCTTTATCATCTCGAATTAAACCATGTAATAAAACATCTTTAAAAGGCATTTTTTTTAAAAAAAACATACTTTGTAAAACCATTTTAACTACCCAAAAAGTTAAAATATCATATCCGGTAACTAAAACATCTACTGGAAAATGTTTTCGAAATAATTTTTGATTATTAGGCCATCCTAAAGCGCATAAAGGCCATAAAGAAGATGAAAACCATGTATCTAAAACATCTGAATCACGCGTAAATCCGCTACCCGGATCTTCTATTTGAACTTTAACTTCATTCTTCGAATTATACCAAGCAGGAATAGGATGTCCCCACCACAATTGACGCGAAATACACCAATCCTCTATCTTAGTTAACCATTGATTAAATAATGTTAAAAATCTTTTAGGAAAAAAATTAATTTTATGTTTTTTTAAAATTAACTTAGCTAATTCTTTGGTTTTCAAAAACCATTGCAAAGAGAGACGTGGCTCTATAACAATTCCTGATATATTAGCAAAACGAAGAGAATGATTATAATCTTCTATTTTAAATAAAAGATTTTTTTTATCTAAATCTGAAATTAACCTTTCGCGACAGACAAAACGATCTAACCCTTTATATTGTTCTGCCAATTCATTCATAGATCCATCAGAATTAATACATAAAACTGATTTTAGATTATGTTTTTGACCCAATTGAAAATCATTAAAATCGTGAGCAGGAGTAACTTTTAACAATCCACTACCAAACGACATATCAACATATTCATCTGTAATAATAGGTATTTTTAAACTAGTACCAGGAACTACAACTTGTTTACCAATTAAATGTTGATATCTTTTATCATTAGGATGAAACATTACAGCCTGATCTCCAAAAATAGTCTCAGGACGAGTAGTTGCTACTATAACAAAATCATCACTTAAAACTTTATCTTCTATTAAAAAATATTTTAAATAAAATAATTTACCTAAAACATTACGTTCATTAATTTCAGTATCAGATAAAGTAGTTTGAGCACTAGAATCCCAATTAATTATTTTATAATCACGATAAATTAAACCTTCTTTATACAAAGATACAAAAACTTTTTCAACAGTTGAACTAATAGAAGGGTTTAAAGTGAATTGTTCATAATCATAATCTAATAAAAGTCCTAAATCTTGCCATTGTTTACGGATATCTTTAATATATTTTTGTTGCCATTGATTCGCAAATTCCAAAAAAATATTTTTAGTTAATTTATGAATACAAAAACCTTTTTGTTGCAGCTCTTGTTTAATTTTTATTTGCGTAGCTATCCCGGCATGATCCATTCCTGGAACAAAAAGAACATTATAACCTGTTAACATTTTGCGACGAATAAGATTATCTTGTAAAATATTATTCCAAGCATGCCCTAAATGTAATTTACCTGTAATATTAGGAGGAGGGATAACAATAGTAAAATTAGGTAAATTAGAAAAATTACTTTTTTTTTGTAATTCTTTATATTTTAACCAATCAGCATATCTATTTTTTTCAATAATTTTAAAGTCATATTTATTATTCATATTATTTAAATTTAAATTTCTCATTTATGATTTCCTAATTAGGATAAATAGGTAGTAATATTCTACCACTTCCCGTACAAATATTAACAAACAAACTGAATTATCAAAAAACTTAAATTTTTTATTTTTCTTATAAAAATTTTTTATAATAATTTCTATTATACATCTAAATTTTTAAACATAAAACTAATAATTTCCGGAATACCATCTTTATCCCGACAAGAACATAAATAAAAATCTGTGATATTGCAAAAATTATTCTCAAAAGATTGCTTAATAACTCGAATTTGAGGTATTATGAAATTTTTTTTAATTTTATCTTTTTTATTAAGGATTACTACAATAGGAATTTTATATTTAATAAATTTTTGACACATTTGCAAATCTAATGAAGTTGGTCCAATATTAAAATCAATTATTTGAAAAATAATCTTAATAAACTTATTATTTCTAATAAAATTATGAAGCATTAACATTTGTTTAATACGCGATTCTTTATCCCTTTTAGAAAAGCCATAACCAGGAGAATCTACAAAATAAAAATAATTATTGATTAAAAAATAATTTAAAGTTATTGTTTTACCTGGTCTTTTCGAAAATAAAGCTAATCTTTTATGATTAGTTAAGGCGTTTATTAAAGAACTTTTACCAACATTACTACGTCCTATTAATAAAAATTCAGATAAATGCGGAATAGGGCGATATTTTAAATTAGTAATACTTTTAATAAAAACAGCTTGTCTAATTATATTCATAAAATCCAAAATAATATTGAAACGTTATATTTTCAAAATTAATTCCCTATCCTTGTATATTATTTTATTAATTTTTTTATACATAAATAAAACATTGATTATAAATCTCTGAGTTAAATTTCATAAAAAAATAAAACTTAAATAAGTTTAAAATT